>NZ_JANSIR010000010.1:15060-16792 GCF_047462155.1 Synechococcus sp. OH2 | reverse complement strand
GAGAGCGGCTCTGCAACGCAAGGCCAGCAAGGGCACACGCAGTTCTCGACGTAGGTGTCGGCAACTGCTGCAACGGCTGTCTGGTCGGGAGAGACGCTTGCAAGCCTGGGTGAACCACTGCATCTCTACTCGCGTCAGCGGGACGGAGTCCTTAGCCATTGTTGCTCGAGCACTGGCAACCCACAGCTTTATTGCCTTGGAGGACTTGACTGGAATTAGGGAACGTACCAATCAACAGCCGCGCAGCAAGACGGAGCGGCGACGAGCAAACAATTGGGCGTTCTCCCAGCTGCGGCAGTTTGTGCACTACAAGGCAGCAAGAGCGGGGGTGAAGGTGGTGTTAGTATCGCCCGCCTGCACTTGGCAAACTTGTCACCGGTGTTTGTGGCTTGGGCAACGGGAAGGGAAGCATTTTCGCTGTGTCAACCCGGCTGGTGGCTGGGAGGGAGATGCAGACTTTAACAGTGCTAACGGGATTGCACTTTTGGGGGCCGCTGTAAACCGGCCTGGAGGTCCGTGGTTGGCTTGCCAACTGCAGGGCTACCAGAAGCCCGCTCCCTACCGCTTAGCGGTCGGAGCCGGGTAGTTTACGTGTCGTTGGCAAGGCTTGCAATAGCCATCAATGGCTATGGGCCAAGAGGTTGGGCTCGAAGACCCGCATCTCCGAATGGAACGGGATCCCTAGGTGGGTTAGCCAATCCCGCAGCGGCTCGTCCTCCAGCGCCAGGATCTGCCCTTGGGGAGAAAGGTGGGCCGGGCGATGCCAGTTGCCCAGTTGGTGAAGCACCTGGCCCATTTGAACGACATTTTCAGGTTGAATGACAAGCACCGGTTCCGCCTGGGCCTTGACTCGAATGTGTCGCTGGGCGTCTGCATACAGCAGATCCCCATCGTGAAGGTGGGTGCCGCGGGGCAGCATCAACTGGATTGCCGTGCCTCGGTCACTCACCAGCCGCTGCCGAGAGCGCTGGCGATCGTGCCAAGTGAGAGAAACTGTCTCCATCTGGCCAGGGATCCCACCTGGCGGCTCAACCAGCAGCTCCGTTACTGCAATAACCGCCGGATCCTCGCCCAAAGTGTGTCGGCCTTCGCTCATCTCAGAGACTCCAGGTACTGGCTGAGGTCTTCTTGCAGGCGGGAGAACTCTACTTCAATAGAAAGGCGCAATGCCCCTGTTTTCAACGTTACTAACACCTTGGCGGCGTAGGGGCCGGGCCAGATATTGGGATTGCAGAACATCTCCAAGTACAAGTTTGGGGCGGAATGGTGAAACTCAATCGGCGCCTGGGGCTGGCGTTGGAGGCCGCTTGCCCCCACTTTGAGCCGCTCCAAAAGGGTTTGCAAAGCCCTGTGCCACTCCCGTGCCCCCTCTGCCGAAAGCGGGAAGCTGGCCGACCCGGTTGCGAAGTTGAGGGCAAACTGAGGAGAATAAGTAGTCATAGAAGCCCGTACCTTCGGCAAGCATTCTCTGGAGGGCAGCGTTGGACAATAACAGTATCTTACGTCAGCTCTTACTAATGGGCGTGGGCACCACCGCTCTGCTGGCGGAGCAGTTGAAAAAGGCTGCTGACGAGCTGGTGCAGAAAGGTCAGCTCAAACCAGAAGAGGCATCCAACGTCATCAACAACCTGCTCAACCAGGTGAAATCCGAGCAGAGCAACCTGGAGTCTTACGTGCAGCGTCAGGTGCGCAACGTCCTGCAGGATTTGGGTGTTCCTCGCCAATCGGAAAT
>NZ_JANSIR010000010.1:10400-14835 GCF_047462155.1 Synechococcus sp. OH2 | reverse complement strand
CTTGTTCTCAAGGCTTGCCCCGTCGCTCAAGCAGAGTTTGGCAGGCTGCCCCAGGCTATACCCTGCAAAACCCTGAAGCCAATTCCCAGCTTTTGAGTCCAGAAGTTCACTGCAATTCCCATGCCAAGCGAAGTTTTGACCATCACGGGCCGTGGGATCCCGCTGGTGGGCAACGACATCGACACCGACCGGATCATCCCGGCCCGTTTCTTGAAGTGCGTTACCTTTGAGGGCTTGGGCCAGCATGTATTTGCCGACGACCGTGCCCAAGCTGCCGGCCAGCATCCCTTTGACCTGCCTCAGTACCAGGGGGCAGAGATCTTGCTGGTCAACGCCAACTTTGGCTGTGGCTCCAGCCGGGAGCACGCCCCCCAAGCTCTGGCCAAGTGGGGGATCCGCACCCTCATCGGCGAAAGCTTTGCCGAAATCTTTTTCGGCAACTGCCTGAGTTTGGGGATCCCCTGTGTAACAGCACCCGCCAGCGTGATCCACACTCTCCAGGAGGCAGTGGTCAGAAACCCGCAGCTCCAGTTAACGCTGGATCTGCTCAACAAACAGGTGCGTTGGGAGGACAAGGCCGCTGCTGTTGAAATCCCGCAGGGGGCCTGGCAAATGCTGGTGCAGGGGACGTGGGATGCCACCGGACAATTGCTGGCCGCCCGGGAGCGGATTCAAGAGGTGGCTGCTTCCTTGCCCTATCTGCGATGGCAGCGGGTCCAGTGAGCAGGTTTCTTCCCCCCGCTACTCACCTGTGGCTGGGCAGCGCCGACCCCGATTTTCTGGATCTGGCAAGGCGGGAAATTGCGGCGGCGGATCCCGAGGCCGTCCTTCAGCCTTTGCCAGAGGCACCTGGCCTAGTGTGGGTGTGCAGTCAGCGTTCCTTTGCCGACCTTGCCCAGGTCTGGCAGGCCAACCCCCCTATTTTTTTGCGCCACATCTGCCCCATCCAGCGGGAGTTTTGGCTGGACGAGGGATCCCTGACGCAACTCTGTCTAGACGAAGAGCTGTTGGCGGCCATCGACCCTGCCCTCAGCTTTTCTGTACAGACGCGCCTATTTGGCAAGCTCAACGTCAAGCCCTTTCAGGTCAACGCAGCCCTAGCAGCCCAGGTGGCGGCGGCAGTGGGGGCGCCGCTGCAGGTCAGGGATCCCCAACAGGTGATCTCGGTGGTGATCCTGGCCAACCCGACAGGGATCCGAGCTTGGCTGGGCCTGTCGCGGGCAGCGCAAAACCTCTCCACGTGGGCCGGCGGCATTCACCGCTTCCGCCGCGACCCCAGTCAGATTAGCCGCTCTGAGTTCAAGTTGCTAGAAGCCATCCAGGTGTTTCGCATCCCTTTGCACCCAGGAGGGCAGGCCCTAGATCTGGGGGCAGCGCCGGGGGGCTGGTCGCGCATTTTGCGCCTGCATGGCCAGCAGGTGACGGCCGTGGATCCGGCAGAACTGGACGAGCGTCTCCGCTCCGATGCCGGCATTTGCCACTACCGCCTTAGCGCCCAAACCTACCTAGCCCGCTGCGCAGGGCGGTTTCACCTCATTCTCAACGACATGCGCATGGATGGCCGGGCCTCTGCCCATCTAATGGCGGCCTTTGCCCCTCATCTGGAGCCGCAGGGGGCAGCCGTGATGACCCTAAAGCTCCCCCACCAGCATCGCCTGCGGGTGCTCCGACAGACCCTAGACATCTTGGGCAGCGCCTTCCCGGTGGTGAGGGCGCGCCACCTGTTTCACAACCGCAGCGAGGTCACCCTCTACCTGCAAAAAGAGATCCCCGCCCCTTACTCTTCCACCACCTGAATTTCTCGGCGCAGCACCTTCTCGCGAATGGACTCCAGCAAGCTCATCTCTTCCGGGGAGATTTTGCCATCGGCCCGGATGGCGGCGATGATTTGATCCACCTCGCTGCGGGTTAGCTTCTTATCTTCCAGAGCCCGCTCCACCAGTACCTGCAGTTGGGAAAACTCCATAAGACCCCTGCTCCTCTAGGCTTAACCGGTCTTCTCACCTCCTCCAGGCTATCTGCGCCCCTTCCGATCCCCAACAGGCGCAAGATTCTCTTCAGGTCAGGTATTCTGAAGAAAATGTAAAACCCTAGGAGAAAACGACATCATGGCTGGCCCAACTCTCAAGAGCACTGAGCACGACTGCGCCACTCTCTGCCGAGATGGCTGTGTCTTGGGCGACGCCTGCCCCCACCGAGAGGCGGCCCGGCAAGCAGTGGCCTTCGTCATGAACACCGACTGGGAGACCTTGATGCGGATTGCCGAATCCAAGAACCTACCCAAGAACCCTCCCCAAGCAGAGGTGGATCCCTTACAGTTTTTGGAGAACTACCGCCTAGGCAGCTAGCTGGCAGCTCGGCAACAAACCCCTACCCAGAATCCAGGCGCTTTAAGCCATACTGAACGTGGTGGGATCCCTGGGTTTTATGGTTTGGCCTTGGATTAGCCTTGGGTTGGTTCTCATTGCTTCCGAGCTGTTTTTGCCGGAGCTGGTGGCTGGCCCGACGGGTGTGGCTGCCCTAGGGGCTGCTCTTTTGGCCTATTGGGGGTGGCCGGTTTGGGCCCAGTTCTCGGCTTGGATTGTGCTCTCCCTTGGGCTGATCGTTCTCAGCCGGCGTCTGCTGCCCTCTACTTCAACTCAGTTGGAAGATCTCCTGAAGGAATCGCGGGAAGCGCGGGCAGTTACGGCCATTCCGCCGGGCGAGCGGGGTCGGGTCTCTTATCTCGGCTCCACCTGGAATGCCAAGTGCAGCGTCCCCAACCTGGAGATTCAACCTGGGCAAGAGCTCTATGTGGTCGATCGCCAGGGCAATACCCTGATCGTGATGCCGATTCAGATGCTCAGGTCTTGAGGGGGATCAGGGGCTTGGCTGAGACTCATTGGACAAGCTTTTTTGAGGAAACACCTGAGGAGTCGGGGAACCTCTGCGAAGACGAACAAGAAGCTCGCCCTCAGTCCACCGTCCTGTTTGCAGCGGCTACCCATCCCAACAGGTTCAGCAGGTTCTAAGTAGAAGATGCCGTTGGGGGTGGGGTGCCCCAGCGGGAATTCGACAACCTACAGCAGGGATCCGGCCTGATATCTGCCATAATTACAAGAGCGGGATGTAGCGCAGCTTGGTAGCGCATCTGCTTTGGGAGCAGAGGGCCGCAGGTTCAAATCCTGTCATCCCGATGGAGCTGGCAAAGGGAGCGCTAGGGATCTCCAAGCCATCGGCCAAACTGGTTGCAGGAGCCTCAGCAGGCCAGATCCCATCCCAGGCAAGCTTGCATCACCTGGCCCAAGAGGTACAGGGATCCACAGATGACCGCAGGCGGCTCGCCGGGGTCAGCTGGCTGCTGCAGTTGGGCTTGTAAAGCGGCAAGATCTGGCAGCGCCTGGACAGAGCGAAGATGGGGTTGCAGGATCTGGGCCAGGTGGGCCAGTTCTTCCGGAGGGGTGCCGGCGTGGCCGAAGATGGGCAGGGCAAAGAGGCGATCCCCCGGTCGCAGCAGGGTAGCAAGAATACCCTTGACATCTTTAGTCGTGAGAATGCCCATATACCAGGTGAGAGGGCCGGGCTGGTGCTCGTCTAGGTAGCGGCGCAGCGCCTGGGCGGCGGGCAGGTTGTGGGCCCCATCCAGCAACAACCGGCGGGATCCCACTTGCACCCGCTGCAGACGGCCCGGCCACCGAGTGGCGGCAAACCCCCTGGCCACTGCAGCTTCTGGGATCTGCCAGCCCTGCTCCTGCAGGGTCTCCAAAACGGCCAGAGCGACCGCGGCGTTGGTCAGTTGCACCTCACCGGGGAGGGGCAAGGTGAGTACCTGCTCGCGCCAGCGGACGGCCTGGGGCCCCGACCATTGCAAAGGTTCCACCACCCGCAGAGGACTGCCCATCTGCTCGGCTCTGGCCCGGATCACGGCCATCACCTCGGGGGGTTGGGGTGCGCACACAGTCGGGATCCCCGGCTTGAGGATGCCGGCTTTTTCGAAGGCAATTTGCGGCAGACTGTTGCCCAGACGCTGCCAATGATCCCAGCCAATGGACGTGATGGCAGTGACCACCGGCTCAATCCCGGCATTGGTGGCATCCAGTCGCCCCCCTAGGCCCACCTCCATCACCGCCACCTCCACCTTCTGCTGGCGAAAGTACAGCCAGGCAGCGGCGGTAATGGCCTCAAACTGGGTGGGGGAAGCCTCGCCAGGAGCGTAAGTCTGCAGGCAGTCCCGCACTTGGGCCAACAGCTGGCTCCAGTCGCCTGGCGAAATGTACTCGCCGCTTAGCCAGATCCGCTCCCGCCAATTGACCAGGTGGGGAGAGGTGTAGCGACCGACGCGATAGCCCGCCGCCCACAGCACATGGCTGACCCAGGCGCAGACGGATCCCTTGCCGTTGGTGCCGGCTACGTGGATGGCCGGGATCCCCGCTTGGGGCTGGCCGAGGCGCTGCAG
>NZ_JANSIR010000010.1:5309-10307 GCF_047462155.1 Synechococcus sp. OH2 | reverse complement strand
CAAAACCTGCATGCGATCCAGGCTGAGATCGACGCCAAAGTGGCCTAGCGACTCCAGAAACCCCGGCCAATCCCAGGTTGGGATTCCACCCATCGGCGGTAGGTTGTTCGGGCTCAAGCATTCACCTCAACACTATCCCCGCTAACCCAAGCAAAGAGATTACCCTCCCCTCTGCTCAAGCCGGTTTCGCACTGCCCCAGCAGAAGCCGTCAAAGGTTCACCACAAAAGCATCGCGAATACCTGGCTGCTTCAACACCTCTTCGATGATCCCATCTGGCAGGGGATCGTCAAGGCTGAGCACCATCACCGCATCGCCGCGGATGATCTTGCGCCCCACCTGCATGCTGGCGATGTTGACGTTGTAGGCCCCCAGCAGGGTGCCGATGCGCCCGATGATCCCCGGCATATCCCGGTGCAGGGTCATCAGCATATTGGCAGAGGGGGGCACATTCACCGGGAACTCGTCGATCTGGGTGATGCGCACCTCCCGCTCTCCGATCAGCGCTCCCGAAACCGAACGCACCCCGTTGGGGCCATGGGCAATCAACGTCAGGGATCCGGAGTAATCCTTCAAAGAGGGATCTCGCGTCTCCACCACGCGAATGCCCCGTTCCTTGGCCTCGATGGAAGCATTGACGTAGTTAACTCGCTCCCGCAGAGCCAGCGTCAACAGCCCCTTGAGCGCGGCGATGACGATCGGCTGGCCATCTTTTTCCGCCAGGGATCCCTGGAGGCGGATCTCCAACTGGCTGACCCGATCCCCCGCCAACTGGCCCACCAAGTTGCCCAGAGTTTCCGCCAAGTCCAGGTAGGGCTTGAGGCTTTGCAGCACCTCCGCCTGCAAGCCAGGGATGTTCACAGCAGAACGGGCAGGCAGCCCCAACAACACATCGCGGATCTGCTCTGCCACATCGATGGCCACATTCACCTGCGCCTCTTCGGTGGAGGCCCCCAGATGAGGGGTTAGCAGGATCTCCTTGCCCAAGGAAAGCAGAGGTGAATCTTGGCTAAGGGGCTCATCGGCAAAGACGTCCAGGGCCGCCCCCGCAATTTGGCCGGATTTGAGGGCTTCATAGAGGGCTTGCTCGTCCACTAAGCCGCCGCGGGCACAGTTGATCAGGCGGGCGGTCGGCTTCATCAGGCGGAAGGTCTCGGCGTTGAACAGGTTGGTGGTCTCAGGGGTCTTGGGGACATGCAGGGTGATGTAGTCCGATTCCTGCACCAAAGTTGTGAAATCCACCAGGCGCACTCCCAGTTGCTCCGCCCGCTCCATCGAAAGGTAGGGATCGTAGGCCAAAAGCCGCATCCCCATCGCCTTGGCAATCTGGGCCACATGGGATCCAATGCGACCCAGGCCAACAATGCCCAGTGTCTTTTTGTACACCTCTACCCCGACAAACTCCTGCCGCTTCCATTGGCCTGCTTTCAGAGAGGCATTGGCATCGGCAATGTGGCGGGAGAGGGCCATCATCAAAGCGATGGCGTGCTCGGCGGCAGCAATCGTATTGCCCTCAGGGGAGTTGACCACCAGGATCCCAGCTTTGGTGGCGGCAGCCACGTCGATGTTGTCCACGCCCACCCCCGCCCGACCGATGATTTTCAGGTTCGTCCCCGCCTCGATCACCTCGCGGGTGACCCGCGTGCCGGAGCGCACCATGATGGCATCGTAGTTGGGAATGACCGCAATCAACTGCTCCGGCGTGAGGTCGGTTTGCACATCCACCTGGGCCACTTGGGAGAGGATGTCGATTCCCGCCTGATCGATGGGATCCGTGACGATAACTCTGGGCATAAGCGACAATAGCCTAATCGGATGTGGGGCAACAGAAGCAGAAGAGCCAATACCGCAAGCCAGGCTGGATCGCATCCATGTTGACCCAACCCCAGCCAGCACCCTTTAATCTACCGCGAAAGTCCGCCAGCACGCGCAAGACCTGCCGCTCCCAAAGAGCAAGAGTCCCAGTTTCCTAGGCCCCGGTGGAGATGGGTTGCTCACGGGCGGGATCCCACAAGAGCCAGGTACTTGCCGTCGATTAAAAAGATGCCATTGGCAAACTGCACACTGTAGGTGCCCAACAGCCGCCGCTGCAAGATCACCCCTTGTTCGTGCAGCCGAATCAAATGGGCAGGGCGCAACATCGGCATCGGGTCAGCCGTTTTCAAGTAAGGAGGCATCTCCACCACCTCAACCCTCGCCCCCACCGGCAGCAAACCTTGAGCTTCAGACATGGCCCCACAAGCATCGACGCTACACCTGCCTTTAGCTTAACGGAACTGGAGAATAGCAGATGGGTCAACCTCAACCCGGACGGGATGGTTACATTGTTAGCAAGATTTTTATCCAATAGCTGGAGTCGGCAGGATAAAAAGGTAACATCGCTCTATACCCGAGCTACCCTGCGCTAGGGGAAGAGCATCGGCCTCTCAGGGCACTGTCAATCGGCAGCAAACCTGCTATTATACATTGACCTCACTGACTCCATTTTTTGTGCTCTTGGATACAGAGATCCCATCTGTCCCGGTAACGGGAGGGATCGCTTAGCAGAGCTGCGCTCAGAAAACCCGGCTTGCCGCCTCTTGGCTCAGTTGCCGGCCAGATCTTTGCGGAAGCTCTGTAAGAGTGTTAAGAATGATTACATTAGTTGGTCATCCTCTCAGTTTTTCCACTTGTCCTTCCCAGCGCCGTGAAACGACTATGCTAGATCCCATTCCCCCTCCTGTCCTTGAAGAATACCTGTTGCAAGCAGGCATCATCGACCGCTCCCAACTGAGCTTGGCCAAAAAGCTGCAGCATCGCCAGCAAGGGCCGTTGCTGATGATCCTTTTGGAGCTGAGTTTCATCGATCTCGAGCAGCTCAGGCGCCTGCTGGATTTGGGCCGCACCTACGACCATGCTACAAACGCTGGATAGCCTTCAGCCTGGTTGGCAACAGCATCTGGCCCGCTGGTCTGCGGCTGGGCAGGGATCCCTGCTGCTGAAAAGTTGCGGGAAGAAGGATCTGGCGGAGCTGCGTCGTTTTTTACAGCAGTTCTGCGCCCCCAGCCAAGCGTTGACCTTGCTCACAGAAGACTTGCAGGTAGTGGACGGCCCCCTGACGCTGCAAAGCTGGGATCCGCAGGTCACAGGCTCTTTTGCCCATCTTTATCTGGAGCGCTCCGCGTCTGCACAGCACCTCAACCGCTTGGCGGCAATAGTGGCTCAGTTGCGCGCCCCCGACGGCTGTCCTTGGGATCGCGCCCAAACGCCCGAGTCGCTGACTCCCTATATCCTCGAAGAAGCCTACGAGACGGTGGCGGCCATTCGGGCTGGGGATCCGGCGGCCATTGTCGAAGAGCTAGGGGATCTGTTGCTGCAGGTGGTGTTGCAATCCCAGATCTTTGCCGAGCGAAACCACTTCGACCTGGAAACCGTAGCCGCGCGGATTGCCGATAAGCTGATCCGCCGTCACCCCCATGTGTTTGGGGATGCTCCGCAGTCAGATGTTTCCAGCCTTTCTGAGTTGCACCGCTCCTGGGAAGACATCAAGCAGAAGGAACAGCCACAGCAGACCCTCGGCCAGAAACTTCTCCACTACGCTGAAAGTTTGCCCCCCCTGATGGCGGCCCTGAAGATCTGCCAAAAAGTGGTGGGAGCGGGATTTGAGTGGCCGACGGTGGAGGGGATCTGGGCCAAGATCCGCGAGGAAGAGGCCGAACTGCGCCGAGAGCTGGAACGGGATCCCCCCAACCCGGCGCGACAGGAAGCCGAGTTGGGGGATCTGTTGTTTGCTCTGGTCAATTTGGGCCATTGGTATGGGCTGGATGCCGCGCAGGCCTTGACCCAGACCAATCTGCGCTTTGCCCGCCGTTTTTTGCGCATGGAAGAGCTGGCGCGGCAACCAACAGAAGCAGCGTTACCTGGCAGCGGCCAAGCCTCCCCGCTCCCTCTCCAAAGACTCACCCTCGCGGAGTTAGAGGCCCTCTGGCAACAGGCAAAGCAGGAGCACCCCTAATCTCTTTTCTGAACCATTTATCTAAACTGGGAAACCAGCCCGCGGGATCCCTCAGCGATTGTTGGGCAAATTCTGGATGGGAACAACCAGCTCTTGCACAGGCAGAGCCACGGGTTGGGAGGTGTCGCCGCTTAAGGAGCCGGATAGCCCAGAGGGAGGAGAGGCTGGAACCTCGCCGACGGGGCGCAGTTGCCAGCGGATGATCTGCTCGCCGCGGTAAAAGGTCACCAACAACTGATCCCCCTGCGATTGAATTTGCCAGGTGCCGTCGCCGCTGGTAACCGAAATCTGCCCGCCGGAAAAGGGCGCGTCCAACGCCGGCCCCGACTGCGTCCAAATGCGTCCGCCACCGGTTTCCAGAACCAGTTGCACCGTCGCCCCCTGCCCCTGACCGCTCAAGATCTGGCCGGTGCCACTCCAAACTCGGGTCTCTGTCTGAGCCACAGCGGGCTGCCCAAGCTGCAGAGCCATGAGCAACAGCCCTGCCCAGCTCCACTGACCTCGTAGCGCCCCCCTCCAACCGGGAGAGAAGAAAGAATAGCGAGAGAAAAAGGCCATTGCACCCACGTTAGTACCACACGCTGCAATAGGACTGAAACACACCAGAGAAGAAGAGAGAGAGCTTGAGGGAGTAATTCTTTACACAGTCCCTCTCACAGTCTATCGAAACTGTCGGGATCCCTCTGCGTTCTCTTGGGCTTGGGTTGAGCTGGCTGCCGAGATCCTCAGTTGTCTTGATCCCAATCTAGGTAATCCCCGCCCCCCCAGACAGGCTGCAACCTGAGCCTCTGGCTGCGGGGATCCCTAGCAACCGCTTCGCCAATGCGCAGAGCCAAGTCTGAAACCCAACTAAAATGGCAATCGTTGCTATTTCTTCGATTTAGCTTAATCGGCGGGAAGCCCTGCACTGTATGAGTGAATTGTGTTGACTCAGGAGCCAATCAGTGTCGGGATGAAAGCCGTTCGTGCTGCAATTGAGGAGCACAAGTTAAATCTCTGAAGAGT
>NZ_JANSIR010000010.1:3103-5299 GCF_047462155.1 Synechococcus sp. OH2 | reverse complement strand
TCCCGCCGCGGGTGGCACGGTGGCAGCACGCTGAGACCTCTGTACCAAAAAGTCTGGGAAGCGTGAAGCCCGTACGCTATCGGTTCACGCAGCGTGGCGTAAGCCATGTTGTGTTTGCTCAACGAAGAGGAGTGGCGGGAGTCGTTCACACTGAGGCACTGCACCCGCCCCGTTACCTCTTTTTAGTTGTTCATCTCCCGTTCCAGCTTGGCCATCGCGATCTGGCTTTCCAAGCGGGAAATGCCCTCGCGGATAGCTGTCGCCTGGGCCTCAACCTCGTCCAGGGAGCGACGAACCGCCTCTGCGGCACTCATGTGTTGGTTCCGCTGCACCAAAGCCTGGCGCGCCAGTTCGTCCTGGTCATGTTGGCTGGCCTTCTCGGCTCTGACAAACCAATCCTCAGCCTTTTGCAGCAGTTGATCGTACTGCCGTTCCAGTTGTTTGCAGCTGGCCAGCGTTGTGGCCAGGCTGCGCCGCAGTTGTTTCAGATCCCGCTCCATCTGGCGGATGCTCGCGTTTTTCTGGCGAGGCTTTTTCCACAACACTTTGCTCAGGCCCACCATCACCACTGCTGTGGCAATGCCCACGCCCGCTGCCGCTGCCGGGTTTTCCCGCAGGAAGGAGCCGTCCAAAACGTTGGATCCCGCAAAGGCCGAGGTTTGCGCGGCTGTCTCCCGAAACTCCCAGGGCATCACCGGATTGCGTTGCTGCCAAAAACCTCGGCGCGCCGCCTGGGCCAATTCTTGAGCTTCCAGGTAGCGCTCCCGGTTGGCCCCGTACAAAAAGCGCTCGTAAACCGCCGCCTGCCCCTGGCGCAACATCTCCAAATTCACCAAGCCCTCAGAGTTGTACACCTGGGCAATGTGCAGCCCTTCCGGCGTGACGTAGAGGGTATCCACCTGCACCAGGGATTCCGGCGGCAGCAGGCTTTGCAAAGCCTCTTGTGAGAGCCGCCCCCAGCGTCCCTGCGTCAGCTCCGGCGCATCCACATAGGCAAGGCGAAAACGGGTGGGCCTGCCGTTCAAGTCTGCCCAAAAGGTGTCCCCATCCACCACCGACCGTACTCGCGCTGTCGCGGAAGATTGGGCCGCTGCAGGGAGGACAAACCAAGTGCCCGAAAGGACAGCCGCCGTCATCAGGAGAGAAGTTCTTGAGGCCATGGGGATCACTCCTAATTGTGCAGAACAACAAAAGTTAAGAAATAATAAGAAATGGGGAGGCTGCGGGAACCCGCCAAAAGCCTGAGGCGTCTTCGCAGACTGGCAGAAGCAAATGGGCTGCTGCTTCCTCGGAAAGAGGCGCCAGAGCCAATAACTCACCCGCGTCAGAGAAAGCAACTTCTCCGACGCGGAGCTTGCCCTTCTGAAAAAGTCGGCTCCCAGGATGAGAATTTGGGTTAGAGTCTAGCTCACCTCTTGGGGCAACGTCACAACCCTAGATGGCAATCTTTGTGCAGTTAGCTTAAAGAGTTTCCCTGACTGGTTCCCGCCGCGGGTGGCACGGTGGCAGCACGCTGAGACCTCTGTACCAACAAGTCTGGGAAGCGTAAGCCCGTACGCTATCGGTTCGCGCAGCGTGCTGTAAGCCATGTTGTGTTGACTCAACGAAGATGAGGGTCGGGAGTGCGTCACTGGATTGGAATCACAGGCGCAAGCGGTAGGGCTCTTCCTCAAGTCCACTGGGCAGAGGCGGCGGGAGAATCTCGATCTCGCCCGTGGGCAACGTGCGCAGCACCGTCCCCAATTGGGTCAGTTGTTCCAGAACAAACTGGCGGGTATCCCGGTCGCTGGTGGCGTTAAACACGCTTAGCCAGACATCGAAGCGGGAGCGGCGGCTGAGGGGGCTGCGGGCGATGTTGTCCCCCAGTTGGCGAAAATCGTCACCAGGCAAGCCCACCTGTTCCCGCCAGGCGGCGGCTTGGTAGTAGTCGCGGCGGCCCGCTTCCGCATCCCCCAAAAACATGAAGTTGATCAGGGCGCGATCCACGTAGAGCCGCCAGGCATCGGGGTTGTTTTGGGGGTTAAACTGCTGCAGGCCGCGATCCAAAATCTCGACGGCTTTTTCCGGCTGGCCAGCCCGATAGGCCAACACCAAGCTGGAGAGGCGGTAGCCTAAGAAGAAATTGGGATCCAGCCGCAGCATGTGGTCGAAGTACTCGTAGGCAAGGCCGTAGCCGGTTTGGGCGCGAGCAGGGGC
>NZ_JANSIR010000010.1:0-3011 GCF_047462155.1 Synechococcus sp. OH2 | reverse complement strand
TACTGGATCAGCTCCAGCCACAGCCAGGAGGCGCCCAGGTTGCGGTAGCCCAGCCAGCCCAGGGTGGTGGCCAGGGCAATGTTGCGGTTTTTGCGGGCCTCGGCATTTTCCAGGGCCTCTAGATTGATCCGCTCCAGCATCGGCACCTGCAGCCGTACCACCAGGATCCCGCACAGCAGCACCCCGCCCACGGCGGCCAGGGTGCCTGTCAGGGAGAAACGGGAGCGGCGACGGGGCAAAGCAGCAGCAGTCATGGCCAGTTCTCAGCAGATCTCTATTGCTCGGCAGCGCCGCCGCGACCAGCGGCTAGACTCAATCATAGCGATGGCCTTGCTTCTCTCGATCTCCCTTGCACTTTTCCCCTGCCGATGACCAGATCTGCTCTCTCGGCTGCAGACCGGGCCCTCAGCCTCTACGAGGCCCTGCCCTACCCCAATGTGCCCCTCTCCCAGTCGGCCCGCAATGTCTTGGGGGAGATGTTCAAGATGAGCTATACCACCGCCCAGTACCTGCGCACCCACATGCTCGTCCCGTCAGAGGGCAAGGTGATGCTTAACGCCGGCTGTGGCTCCGGCTGGGAGACGCTGATGATGGCGGAGGCCAATCCGGGCGCCCAGATCGTGGCTTGTGATCTGTCGCCGGCTTCCGTCAAGCTCACCGAGGAACGCCTGCGCCGCCACGGCTTCACCGATGTCCAGTGCTACGTCCTCAACGTGCTGGAGCTGGATCGCCTGGGGATCCAGTTCGATTTCATCAGCCTGAACGACGTTCTGTATTTGTTGGCAGATCCCACTGAGGGCTTGCAGGCGATGAAAAAGGTTCTCAAGCCCGAGGGCATTATTCGCGCCAATCTCCACAGCCGCCGCCAACGCCAGGTGTTTCTCCGCCTGCAGGAAGCTTTGCAAAAGGTGGGGCAATTCGACGTCCCGCCAGCAGTAGGCGCCAAGAACGTGCGGGAATTCATGGGATCCCTGCAGGAAGAGGTGGCCAAGGCAGTGCTGTGGAACCCGGCCAACTATACCGAAGACGCCGCCATCCTGAACAACTATCTGCTTGCCAACGACAAGGGATTTACGATCCCCGAGGTGTTTGGCATGTTGCAGCAGGCAGGGTTGGGCTTTTTAAGCCTGGTGGATATGCCCGACTGGTCGGTGGAGTCTCTCTTTAAGCAAGTGCCGGAGTTTGTGCGGCAACGGCTGGAAACCCTCAGCGTTATGGAGCGGCTGCACCTCTACGAGCTGATCCGGCCTGCCCATCGCCTCATCGACTTTTGGGCCGAGCACGCCGGCTCTTCCCTGGTGCTGCCTTGGACGGATGCGGATTGGCTGACGGGATCCGTGCAGTTTAACCCCCTGCTGATGGACAATACCCGCTTCCACCAGGAGTACAACAAGGCCCTGCAAGAGAACCGCCCCTACGAAATGCAGTGGACAGGGGCCACCCACGGGCGGATCAGCATCCCTGCCGAGAAGGTGAGATGGCTGGCTCCGCTGCTGCAGGGGCCGACTCCGGTGGCAGAGCTGATTCAACGGGTCGTCGAGCTGGGATCCCTGACGAAAGAACAGGCAACCGACGAGGTGTTGACCTTCCTGACGGCGTTGGAAGACTTTCTCTTTGTCATGCTGCAGTAGAGCCGTTTACCCGTTCCCGCTCCAGCCCAGCTCCCCTCTCCCTCTGGGAGAGGGGCTGGGGGTGAGGCCAGTCTCCCTCTGGGAGAGGGGGCGGGGGTGAGGGCAGTGGCCCCAAGCGCCTGAAAGGTGCCTTAATCTGGTTTGAGATGTCGAGAACTGTACGACCCGGATGCCTGCCTGGCCGGCACGTCGTTTCTATGCAGCTCTGCAGCGAGGGCTGACCCAGCCCTTGGATCGCTGGGTAGCCGGGATCACCCTCTGCAACTTGGCGATTGGGGTGATCTTATTTTTGCTGGGCAACCATACGGCCCCCTATGTGCGGGATTTCAACTGGCAACAGCAGCGGGTGGGATCCCAGGAACTGCAGATGGTGCTGACCTTCAACCGCCCTATGGATGCAGACAGCGTTGCGGCCAACTTGGAGATCCAGCCGCCTCTGCCGGGCCGGATGCACAAGCTGGGCCGCCGCTTTTTTTGGACCCTGACAGAGCCGGCCCCCTACGGCCAAACCTACCGGCTGCGCCTAAAGGCCGCCGTGGATGAGCGGGGCCAGCCCATGGTGCGACCTTTTGAGGGGGAGTTTCGCACGCCGGATCGGCAGTTGTTGGGGATCGGCACGGAAGCAGACCAACGGGGGCGGCTGTTCCTCTTTAACCTGGAGACGGGATCCACCACGTTGCTGACGCCAGCCGGGCTGAAGGTCACTCAAATGCAGCCCAGCGCCGATGGCCGCTTTGTCTACTACTTTGCCACCACCACTAGCCTACAACACCAGGATCTGTACCGCCTGGATCTGGAGGATCAGTCTTCCCAGTTGCTGCTGGATCACCAGGGCTACCAAAACCTGCGCTTCCAGGTCTCGCCGACGGGGGAGCTGGTGGTAGCGGAGCGGATCCCCCTGCAACGGGATCCCCTCGCCCCTGTCCAGACGGAGCTGTGGGTCCAGAAAAGGAGACAGGATCCCTTTGAGCGTCTGGAGCTGGACACGGCTTTGGGGGGAGACTTTTTCATCAGCCCTGATGAGAGCAGCTTGCTCATCTCCCAGGGGCAAGGGGTGGGGATTGTGCCCCTGCACCCGCGGGCGGCAGCGGAGAGCTTTTTGGCCCAGTTCGGCCAAACCTTGGCCATCCGTCCCGACGGGGCTTTCGGGGCTTTGCTGCGCTTCAATCCCGACTACACCCGCAGCCTCTTTATCGTCAGCAGTACCGGCACCAGCGAGGAGATTTGGGTAACCGAGGGATCCGTAACCAAGGGAGCCTTTTCTCCCGGCGCACCCGTCTTTTACGGCTTGGTCAGCGAGGCCGAGTTTGTTGGTGAGGGCGCGTTGGAATCTCTGGCCTACACCGAGTCCCCCCGCTTGCTGGCAGTGGTGTTCGGCAG
>NZ_JANSIR010000009.1:5124-10628 GCF_047462155.1 Synechococcus sp. OH2 | reverse complement strand
AAAGCGGATGGGGAAACCCCACCCGCCTGCGCGGTGGGGTAGTTCATTTATCTGGACTATAGGCAAAGGGAAAGAGTGCTCACATGGGCGTTGCCAGGGGATTGCGCGGGAGGTTAGGTTTTGTAACAGTCTTCCGGCGGAGCGACCCCAGAGATGGCAACCCAAGCTTTTCTGCCGCTCTGGTTAGGCCGGCTTAGACGAAAAACTGTCCATCTGAGGGTGAGATCTTGCTGTTGAATTGCCTAGATCCTGTGTTGCTGGCTGTCGAAGCCGCTGCTTCCGTTGAGCCGCCAGTGGGAGACAACCTCTCTCCCCTGATCTTGGTGGCGGTGCTGCTGGCGTTGGTGGTTATCTACTTGGCCAGCCGCATCGCCGGAGAAATTGCCGTTCGCCTCAGCTTCCCCCCGGTGCTGGGAGAGTTGCTGGGGGGTGTCTTGGTGGGAAGTTCTGCCCTGGGGCTGCTGGTCTTTCCAGAAGGGCCGGTCTCCCCAGAGACGTTGCACAACTTGGCCCACTCCTCCGCCTTGATGCAACTGCTGCAAGTGACTGCCGGCCTCGACGAGGGATCCCTTGTGCCGGTGTTTGCCTCCCAGACTGAGATCATCAACGTCCTCTCGGAGATCGGGGTAGTTATCCTCCTATTTGAAATTGGCCTCGAGTCGGATCTGGGGGAACTGTTGCGGGTTGGCCCGCAGGCAGCGGCTGTGGCCGTTATTGGGGTTGCTGTCCCCTTTGCGGCGGGAACCCTGGGCCTGCTCTACCTCTTTCACGTGCCCGCCATCCCTGCCATCTTCGCCGGGGCGGCTCTGACGGCAACCAGCATTGGCATCACCGCCCGCGTCTTGGCCGAGCTGCAAAAACTCACCTCCCCCGAAGGCCAGGTGATCATCGGCGCCGCTGTCCTGGACGACGTGTTGGGCATCATCATCTTGGCCGTGGTGGCCAGCTTGGCCAAAACCGGAGAGGTTGACGTCGCCGATGTGAGCCTCATCATCCTCAGCGCTGTCGTCTTTCTGGTCGGCTCTATCGTCTTGGGGCGACTCCTCAGCCCCTACTTTGTGGCCCTTCTCAACCACCTGAAAGCCCGCGGCAACCCCCTTTTGCCCGCTCTGGTGTTGGCTTTCTTGTTGGCCTACGTGGGACAGGTGATCCACCTGGAGGCGATTTTGGGCGCTTTTGCCGCCGGCCTGATTCTGGGGGAAACCGACAAGCGTCAAGAGCTAGAAGAACAGATCAAACCCGTTTCCGACCTGCTGGTGCCCATCTTCTTCGTCTGTGTCGGGGCCAAAACCAACCTCGCCGTCCTTAACCCCGCCATCCCTGCCAACCGGGAGGGGTTGATCATTGCCGTCTTCTTGGTTAGCGTTGCCATTTTCGGCAAGCTGGCCGCTGGCCTGGGGGCGTTTGGCAAGCCGGGCATCAGTCGTTACGCTGTCGGCGTGGGCATGATTCCCCGCGGCGAAGTGGGCCTGGTGTTTGCCGGCGTGGGAGCGGCCAGCGGCGTTCTCTCCGAGGCTCTCGACGTCAGCATCATCGTCATGGTGATTGCCACCACCTTCATCGCCCCCCTCTGGCTGCGGGGGGTGCTGGTGGGCGGGGAAGCAATAGAAGCCAATACGTCCGGCCCAGACGACGCCCCTCCCTCTCTCTTGGAGCTACAGGCGGAGGCCACGGAGCAAGGCCGCAAAGACGCTGCCAGTGCTCCAGAGCTCGCTCCCCCAGACTCAGGACGGGTGGGTATTCCTGAGGGTTAATCAACCCCTCAGTTGCCGCCAGATGGCCTGTACCAGCAGCCGCAGAGGGTTGCGCCGACGTGGTTTCCCATCTCGGATCCTGTCCGTCGTCTCTGCTTGTGGCGCCATCGCTTGCACTGACGGCGGGTCAAACCGCTGTATTGTGGTCGAGCGTCGATCCACCACCTCTGCCTTAACGCTGCGGAAGCCCACAGCCTGGAGACACTGCTGAAAATCGGCATCGCAGGAGCGGCGAACATAGTATTGCAGCCGCACCTGATCCCCCAACAGGATCTGATCTCCGTCCTTGAGATCCCAGCTCAGACATCTCTGCCCGTTCACTGAGATGCCGTTGGTGCTGCGCTTGCCCTCAAGATTGCCGTCCAGCAGCCGGTAGGTGTACTGGCCGTCCTTGTGCGGTAGCCGCAACAGCAGCGCATGTTGCCGGGAAACAGCTGCCGAATGGATGACAATAGCGTTGCTGGGATCCCTGCCGATAGAATAAGTGGCGGCACTGAGGGCCACGGCCCGCCGTCCCTGCTCGTCGTCGATCACTAGCACATGCCAAGTCTGGGATGAAGAGAAGGCGGAGTCGGTAGGCATGGTCTGAGCATTGGCCGGGGGTTAGCTCCGCCGAGGGGGGACTCGGCAAAAGAGAGGCTTTCCCTCATAATGATAGGACAGGGCTCCCCTAGCAGTGAGCAATTGTAAACAGCAGCTATGACTTCAGCTTCATCCCTTCTCCAGGAACTTCCCCCGATCTACCCCGGGGTGGCTGTGCGGGTCATCAATCCCAACGATACTTACTACCTCTTTGAAGGACAGGTGCAGCGGGTTACCGACGACCACGCTGCTGTCCTCTTTGAGGGCGGCAACTGGGATAAATTGGTAACCTTCCGCCTCACGGAACTGGAAGTGGTGGACAAATCCCGTCGCTAGCTTGGTTTTCCATGCGCAGCCATTGGCAGGAACCATTCCTCTGGATCTGTGCCGCTGGGATCCTCCTCTTTCCCGTGTGGCTTGGGCTAACCGTCATTGGGTTGGCCACGGGGGATCCCCTTCTGCCGGTGGGAGTAGAGCAGGCGGCAGTGGCTGTGGCGGGCATTGGGCCAGTATTTGCCATGCAGTGGCGCAAACCGTTCGACATCTTCAGCCTGTGGGTGGCCGCCATTCCTCCCGAAGAGCTCACCCCCGGCCAACGGCGTATTTTAGCTGCCTTCCTCAGCCCCGAACACAAGATCTTGACGGTATTGGCGGCACTCCTGCTGCTAGAAGTCTTTGAGCGCCTCTACGACTTTGCCCCCCTCTTTGCCTCCCTCACCCCCGGTGGCGGCACCCGCCTGGCCGGCCTGGCCATAGCCGCCTTCGGGTTTTGGGGGGCCAACCTGTTTTTCCAGATCCCCATTGCAGCCGTGCGGGTGCTCCTCCTCAGCGAGCTGGAGCTGGCCCAAATCGATCCCATCCCTGCTGAGGAGATCGAAAGCCGCTTCTCCGTTGTTGGCGATCGCCACATCCCGCTGCTGCAACGGCTGTTACGCTGGGTTGCCGCTCTGGGATCCGCAGTCCCATCCCAAGGACAAAAGGATGAAAATCAGAGACTTGACTGTAAAGTAACAGAAGTATCTGAAGCTGCCAGCTCAGATACTGAATCTGAAGGACGGGAGGCTGCCACACCGGAAACAACCCCTGACTTTACCTAGACAGGTTGCTGGGACGGATTTCCACCCCAAAGAAACTGCAGCTCGATGTTAGAGTGGATGGAATCCAGACTGTTGTCTGACCATCGGCGTTCTCCCGACCTTCGAGGCTACCGCACCGGCAATGGCGAGCAACCTTTCCTCCCGCTTGAAACAGTTCACCCAACGCCTCAGAGAAACCACCCAGCTTTCCCCGTTTTTCACCGAGCAAGCCACCAGCGAAACCCAAAACCTCGCGCGGGAGTTGGCTCAGCTTGGAGAATATGCCACCCAGCTCAGCCAGGTGGTGATGGAGGTGGACTTCCTCAACCAGCTCCATACCCGTCTCTTGAATGAGCGGGAAGTGCTGCAGCAAGAAAAAGACAACTTAGAAGCACGGGTCTTCGAGTTGCAGCAGGAGCGCAACGAGATTGAGCCCCAGGTGATGTACCTGCGTGAACAACTGAGCCAGGCTGCTTTTCAACTGGAGCAAACGCAAAACCGCGAGCGCAGCCTTAGCGAGCGGGAACGGCAATTGTCAGAGATTGTAGCCCAACTGGAGCGCCGGCGGGCCGTCCTCAACCAGGCTATCGAAAACCTCACCAACCAAGAGGCCGATTACACCGTTCGCAACAAAGAGCTGGAAGCCGTCATCAAGGATAACGAGCGCAAAGCCAAGCAATACTTAGAAGCCGCCAACCACTACCGGGCCTACTTGGAAGAGCTGAACGCCCAGATACAGGAAGCTCAGGCCAAGCTGAGGAGCCTCGGTGTTGAGCCCAAACCCACTGACCTGCCGCGGCTTGAGGATATGGAAAAGCCGACTCCCATCCCTACCCCGCCGCCCTCCACTCCCATCGGCTACCCACCACCCCAACAGTCTCCTCCACCCCAGTCGGGCGGTTACTGGTCGGACAGCCCCTTCGATGACGATCCCTGGAGCTAGGTTGCCCAGCCCACCCCCCACGACCCAGCTCTGCGGCAAAGCTCAGTGCTCTCTGCCTTGACCCGCCTTGGGAGGAGGTGGTGAGACACGTACTCTGAAGAAGAGATCCACAGGAGGGGATCCCTTCTAGGGATCCAGCGTCTAGTTGCACCCAAGCCAGACCTATGGAACCGACTGTGCCGGATTTACAAGCCCTCAGCCAATGGGATCGGCAGTTCTGCCGCTTTGCCGAGCAGCAACAGCTCCTCAAGCCCAAACAACTGGCCTTGGCCCTGAAGATCCAGCGGCAGCAGCACGGCCCCCTGGCTTTGATCCTCTGGCAGTTGGGGTTCGTGGGCCTGCAACACTTGGCCCAGTTCTGGGAGAGAGTATCTAGCGGCGCCGAGCTGCTCCGAGATGAGGCCCTCGGCTGAGAAAAGGGGCAAGAGCCCCAAGGTTCTGCGCTATCCCTCTGTGTCCCTGGAAGAAGCTGGAATCCACAAGCATAGGTCTAGCCCTGCAGTCAAGTCGATTCTTCCGGCAGCAGACCTTTGGGATCCTCTGGCGGCGGCAGATGCGCCAGATCCACAGTCGCTCCCCCCAACAGCCGGGCTTGGATCCCTTTGAGGACGACATACAGCACCGGCACCACCAGCAGGCTGAGTAGGGTTGAGACGAACATACCGCCGATAACAGCCGTGCCCAGAGATTGGCGGCTGGCAGCCCCGGCGCCACTGGCCACCGCCAGCGGGAAAATGCCCAGGATCGTGCTCAAAGCCGTCATGAGGATGGCGCGGAAACGCGTCTCCGCCGCCTGGATCGCGGCCTTGGCCAGTGGGATCCCTTGGGCAACCAGTTGGTTGGCAAACTCCACGATCAAAATCGAGTTCTTGCTGGCCAGACCGATCAACATCACCAGCCCCACTTGGCAAAAGATGTCGTTGGCCAGGCCCCGCAGCAGTTGGGCCGAGAGCGCCCCCAAAACCGCCAGCGGCACCGCCAGCAGAATGATCAAGGGATCCACATAGCTCTCAAATTGGGCCGCCAGCACCAGGAAGACGAACACCGACCCCAAAGCAAAGATCAGCGGCGCCTGCCCCCCCGACTCGATCTCTTCTAAGGACAGGCCCGACCACTCGAAGCCAAACCCCTGGGGCAGCAAGCGGGCAG
>NZ_JANSIR010000009.1:0-5040 GCF_047462155.1 Synechococcus sp. OH2 | reverse complement strand
CTTTCCATAGCCCGAATGGCCTGGCCCGAGCTGAAGCCCGGCAGCGGGCTGCCCTGGATCTCCGCCGAGCGGAAGAGGTTGAAATGATTGATGAGCGCCGGGCCGGTGGTCTCCTCCACCTGAACCAACGTGCTCAAGGGCAAGAGCTGCCCCTGCCCACCGCGCACGTAGAACTGGCCAATACGTTCAGGGCTGCTCCGGAAAGCCTGGTCCGCCTGGACGTAGACCCGGTAGTTGCGGTTGAACAGGTCAAAGTCGTTGACATAGGTGCCTCCCAGCAGCGTCTGTAGCGTGCCGAAGACCTCGGCCAGCGGGATCCCCAGCACCTGCGCTATGTCCCGATCCACCTTGACCTGCAACCGGGGGGAGTTGGCGTTGAAGGTGGGCGGATTAATCCGCACGCCCAGGGGGGGCTGGCCCGGCGGGGGCGGCGAGTTGCCCACAAAGAAAAAGGCGTTGGCCGTCTGCTGCAGCAGGTTGAAATCGTTCACCCCCCGATCCTGGAGTTGGAAGGTAAACCCGCCCGTGTTTCCCAGATCGGGAATGGCTGGCGGCAAAATCGGGATCACCAACGAGCGGCTGATCCCGCCCAAAAAGGGCCCGAACAGCCGGTTGACAATCGCCTGCGCCGATTGTTCCGGTCGCCGCCGCTTGTCCCAGGGCTTGAGGGTGGCGAAGATCAACCCGTTCCCCGGCGAGGGCCCAGTAAAGCTGAACCCCCCCACGATCACCTGGTTTTCGATTTCCGGGATCCCGTCCAAAATGGCGCTGGCCTGCCGGATGACCCGGTCGGTGTAGTTGAGCGAAACCCCCGGCGGCCCCTGCACAATGGTGATGAAAAAGCCCTGATCCTCATCCGGCACAAACCCCGTTGGCAGGATCTGGAACAGCCAATAGGTGAGGCCCAGACAGGCGACAAACCCCGCCACCACCACCAGCCGCAGCTTCACCACCAGCTCCAGCAGCCGGCGATAGGCGGCGCGGATCCCTTCCACCGCCCGGTCAAACCAGCGCAACAGCCAAAACATCTGCTCAGAACGTGGGCGGATCAGCAGCGCCGACAACGCCGGAGCCAGGGTAATGGCATTAAACGTAGACAGGGAAACCGATACGGCAATGGTGACGGCAAACTGCTGGTAGATGCGGCCACTGGTGCCGGGAAAGAACGCGATCGGCACAAACAAGCCCAGCAGCACCAGCGTCGTGGCAATCACCGCCCCCAGCACCTCGTTCATCCCCGCCGAGGCCCCCTGCAGAGGCCGCATGCCGCGGTCGCGGATGTAGCGGGAGATGTTCTCCACCACCACGATGGTGTCGTCCACCACCAAACCGGTGGCCAAAGTGAGGCCAAACATGGTCAGGGTGTTGATGGAAAAGCCGAATAGGCGCACAAAGGCGAACGTCCCCAGCAGCGCCACCGGGATCGTGACGGTAGGGATAAGGGTGATGCGCCAATCTTGCAAAAAGATAAACAGCACCAGCACCACCAGGACGATAGCCTGGAGCAGGGTGAAGATCACCTCTTGTACCGACTCGGTGATGAACAGCGTGGCGTCGAAGGCGATCTCGTAGATCAAGCCGGGCGGGAAATTTTTCGCCAGCTCGGCCAACGTCTGCCGCACCTGCCGCGACACCTCGAGGGCGTTGGCATCCGGCTGCTTGGTGATGGCGATCCCCACCGCCTCCTGGCCGCCGATGCGGAAGAACGTATCGTAACTTCGGGCTCCCAGCTCCACCCGGCCCACGTCGGCAATGCGCACCAAGCCGGCATTTGGGCTGGCTTTGAGGACAATTTGGGCAAACTCCTCCGGCTGGGAAAGCCGACCCGTGGCCTGGACGCTGATCTGAAACTCCTGATCCGGCAGGCTGGGCTGGCTGCCGATTTGGCCGGCAGGCACCTGGATATTCTGCTGGCGCACCGCGTTCACCACATCCAGCGCCGTCAGCCCGTAGCCGGCCAGCCGCGTCGGATCCAGCCAGATGCGCATGGCATAGGTGCGCTCCCCAAAGACGATGACATCGCTAACGCCACGGATGCGCCGCAGGGCATCCCGCACGAACAGCTCGGCGTAGTTGCTCACAAACAGCTCGTCGTATTCCCCCGCCTCTGAGCGCAGCGCCACCACCTGCACAAAAGCGCTATCGCCCGCTTTTTCCACGCTGAGGCCGTTTTGAATCACTTCTGCCGGCAGCCGCGCCTGCACGCGTGCCACCCGGTTCTGCACATCCACAGCTGCTGTGTCCAGATCCCGATCCGGGCTGAAGGTGACGGTGATCTGGCTGGTGCCGTTGCTGCTGCTGACCGAGGAGATGTACCGGATGCCCTCGACGCCGTTGATCTCCTGCTCCAGCACATTCGTCACCGCCGTCTCCACCGTCTCGGCATCGGCCCCGGGGTAAACAGCGGTCACCGTCACTGCCGGCGGCGCCACCTGCGGGTAGTAGTCCACCGGCAACAGGGGGATGCTCACCGCTCCCACCAGCACGATTAGGATGGAGCAGACGCTGGCAAAGACAGGGCGGCGAATGAAAAAGTCAACAAACATAGACAGGGATCCGCATGAGGAGTAGAAGGGAGTGGCCGAGCTCAAGAGGGGAGATCTAGGGCGGGGATCCAGGTGGTCTCCCTCCTCCTTGCCTCCTCTGCTGCAAAAGCACCTCATCGACGATGGGGGCGCCATCGCGGATTTTTTGCAGGCCGCTCAGCACAATCGGCTCATTGGCCTGCAGCCCCTCCAGCACCTCGTAGCTGTTGCCGTGGATGGATCCCAGCCGCACCGGCTTTTGCACCGCCACCGCTCCGGGGGGCTGGCCCTCTTCTGCAGGATCTGCAGTCTGCACCGTGTAGACAAAGGTTTGGGCGCCCAGACGGGCTACCGCCGTCACCGGCACCAACAAAGCTGGCCGCTCCTCCCAGACGATGCGGGTTCGCACAAACTGGGCGTTACGCAACTGGCCGGCGGGGTTCTCCAGCAAGGCCTTGGCCAGGACCGACTGCGTGCCGGGATCCGCTTCAGGCGCAATGAAAGAGACTTGGCTGGTGCCGATGACCTCGCCGCCGCTATCTAGGATCTGCACCGGCGTGCCGATGCGCAGGCGGGGGGCCTGCTGCAGCGGGATGTTCAGGTTCAGCTCCAGCGCCTGGGTTTGGGTCAGGGTGGTCAAAACCGTCTGGGGTGTCACATAATCCCCCTGCCGCACCAACACCTCGCCGACAATGCCGGCAAAGGGAGCCGTGACCTGGAAAAACTGCAGTTGCACCTGCTGCCGCTCCGCCTCGGCCCGGGCCCGCTCCACCTCTCGCTCTGCCCGCAAGATGGCCGCCTCTTGGGCCCGGATCTGCTCCTGCTGGGCCGCCAAGGCTGCCTCCGCCTGGCGCAGATCGCGGCTGGACTGATCCGCTTGCGCCTGGCTAATAGCCCCCTCGGCCAAGAGGCGCAGGTTGCGCTCGTGCTGCTCCTGGGCGAACTCTGCCGCCGCCTCCAGCCGCAGCCGCTCCGCCCGCAACTGGCTGAGCACGGCTCGGCTGCTCTCCAGGTTGGCCTGGGCCGCCGCGATCCCCGCCGTTTGGCCGGCCACCGCCGCCTGTTGCTGCCGGCTGTCGATCGCAAACAGGGGCGCCCCGGCAGAGACCTGGGATCCCAGCCGCACGAACACCTGGGTCACCTGTCCGCTGACCTGGGGCCGGATGCTCGCCACCTGCTGGGATCCGAGGCTGGCGATGAACTCCGCAGTCTCCTGAATGGGCCGTTCTTCCACGGCGCCGATGGCCACCGGGGTGGGCTGGCTTTGTCCACTTCCTCGGCCTTCCATGCCGCGAGGGGGCCCACCCGCTCGACAGGCAGCCAGCAGCAAAGAAAAACACAACAGCGGCAGAGCTGTTCGCAATCGCCTCATGATTACAACTGCTCCCACAACAGAGGGATCCCCTCTCTGCATTGGCTCAACTAACCAAGGTAATGAGCCTGTGCCTTCCTGCACCTGTGCAAAAGCGCTTGCCATCCTTCCCAATCCAGAACTAAGGTGTATGCTTAGCCAAAAGCCCAGCTTAGCGTCCAGAGCCCCAGCTCGCCGGACAACGGCCATCTTTGGCCAGACGGTTCTAAACTTGTTGCGCAAGCATCGGATCTTTTGTTACCTGACGCGAAGGCAAGTCGCTGCAGTTGAGGAAGTTGATATGAGGACTGTAGCCGTAACCTGGTTTCGCCCGCTGCAGCTCGACTGTCGTCCTCAGCACTGGCTGTGGAGCTGCCTCGGAGCAGCAGCCATCACGGCCTTCACGGCGGTTGCTGCTTGGGCGCGGCCAGTATTGGAAGTGCGCATGACCATGGGCTTGCCCATCAGCCCCAACTATTGGTACCTGGTGGCCCTCAGCCGGGCCGGCAGCCCTGGCCCCACTGCCAACCTGGTGGATCCCAATGTCCGCGTCGGGCCCAATGAGTATGCCTTTGTCCAGAACTGGGACTACCTCATCCGGGTTACCCCCCTCAACGAAGAATCGGTCTTGCAGTCCACCATCCAGCGGTTTGGCGAGCCGGAGCGGGAGTTTGCCGTCGGCTTTAACCAGGTGCGGGCAGAGCGCCTCAGCCGCGACCGCGACACCCTCCGCTTCCAGATCGACATCTCCGAGCTCCAGGGCCTGGACGGGCGGGATCAGGATATCCAGGTGGCGCTGCTCACCGCCCGTGCCCCCTTCCGCGTTGCTCCTGAAGAAACCAACCTGGCCATTGACGCCACCCGTGGCGAGCTGCCCCACTACTACCGCCTTAGCCTCTCCAACCAGCGGCAGGTGGTCGTGGACGATCCCCAGCGCCAAGAGACAGTGCGCCGCAGCCGAGAGCTGATCCAACAAAGTGGCTCCGGGGCTGCCCTCACCCGCGACCTCATCGAGGGGGGAGCTTTGGAGATTTTGGCCGCCAACATTCTTACCTTTGAGCTGCGCCTGGTGGACCGCTAGGGATCCTCTCCCCTGCAGGCCCAAGATTGCCGCCATTTCAACGTAAGGCGCGGGATTCCCCACCCGGGTGGGGAGGGATAGCG
>NZ_JANSIR010000008.1:1439-5011 GCF_047462155.1 Synechococcus sp. OH2 | reverse complement strand
TCAAGCGGGTGAGGAAACCCCACCCGTCTACGCGGTGGGGTAGTTCATTGGGCAACTGCCGTTGACGGTGACGCCGACGCCTGCCGAGGCCTACGCCACTTCTCAGCCGGCGGCTTTGGCGTGAGTTTGGGCAGAGCGGTTACAGAAGGCCCTGGACTGGGCGGGGAGCCAGCAGCGGCTGTTTTTCGCCTTGAACCTACCGGAGCAATCGGTTGGGCAGGGGCGGCTCTATCGCCGATAATGGGCGGCTGGTTACCGATGGAACGCGCATCGGGAATCATGTCGTGGATTGGGAGATCCCTTTTGGGGAGGATCCCTTGGGGTTTTCCCATCAGCCGGTGCTGCCGGATCCCCCGCCGGAGCGGCTATTTTTGTTAAACCGCCTGCGTCAGTTTATGCCCTACGAGTTGTGACCCTAAGCGTTTTTCTACGGCCTCCTATGTCTTCTATGCCATCCACACCAACCCTTCCCCGCGAGCCCCGCATCCTGTTGGGCCTGCGGGCTGACCAGTTTCGCCATCCTGTGGATCTGCAGGCAACCCGCTCCCTGCAGCAGGTGCCGGGGCTGGGCCTGCTGATTCAGAATTTGCTCGGCTCGACGGTAGGGGAGATCTTTTATCTGGATAACATCGCCTCGAGCATTCAAATTAACGAGCACCAGTTGCCGGAAATTCACCAGCTTCTGGTGCAGGCCTGTCGCATCCTGGATCTCGAAGTGCCCCAGCTCTACGTGCGCCAAAATCCCGTGCCCAACGCTTACACTTTTGCCATGCAAGGAAAAAAGCCTTTTATCGTTTTGCACAGCTCTCTGCTGGACTTGCTGGAGCCGCCGGAAATTCAAGCCGTGATTGCCCACGAGCTGGGCCACCTCAAGTGCAACCACGGCGTCTACTTGACAATGGCCAACCTTCTCATGCTCTCGACCAGTTTGCTCCCCTTCGGCGGGCTGTTCTATCAGGCGCTGCAGGATCAACTGCTGCACTGGCTGCGCTGTGCCGAGTTTACCTGCGACCGGGCGGCGCTGCTGGTTACCCAGGATGCAAGAACGGTGATCTCGGTGCTGATGAAGCTGTGCGGCGGCTCGCCGCAGTTGGCCGCCAAGCTCAATGTGGATGCTTTTCTGGAGCAGGCCCGCACCTACGAGGAGCTGGACGACGATCTCTGGCAGCTTGAGCTGAAGCAGATGCAGACCATCGGGCGCACCCACCCGCTGCCGGTGCTGCGAGCTCGGGAAATTGAGCGCTGGTTCCGCAGCAATACTTACCGGCAAATCCTGGAGCAGCACGGCTCGACTGCTGCCTGAGAGGCCAGGATGGCTCCCCTCGGAGTGACCTCTGGCCTCCCCCTGATTGTGGGGGAGACCCTTTTCGATTGTTTCCCAGACAAGGTGGTGCTGGGCGGGGCAGCTTTGAATGTGGCTTGGAACCTCAAAGGGCTAGGAGCCGATCCCCTCTTGCTCAGCCGCGTCGGCCAGGATGAGGCGGCAGAAAGGATGCTGGCAGCGCTGCGGCAGCAGGGGCTGCGTCTGGAAGGGCTGCAGCGGGATCCGGTTCACCCCACCGGCCAAGTCCGGGTCACGCTGGATGGGGAGGGGATCCCGACCTTCGCCATCTTGCCCGACCAAGCCTACGACTACATCCAGTTGGACAGGGCAGCTCTGCAAGCCCTCCGCCCCAGCCTGATCTACCGGGGCAGCTTGGCGGCGCGTCGAGAAGCAGCCCATCGCCATTTTCAGGAGACCCTTCCCACTGTGGGCTGTCCGGTGTTTTTGGACCTCAATCTGCGGGATCCCTGGTGGCACCCAGGCCCCATCCGGGAAATGCTGCGCACCTGCGCTTGGCTGAAGCTGAACCAAGAGGAGCTGGAGCAGGTGGTGCAGCTAGAAAGCATCCCCGCTGGCAAGGTGGAGGAACAGGGGCAGGCCTTGCGGGCGCGGTTGAACCTAAAGGGCTTGTTCCTAACGCTGGGGGCGGCAGGTGCATTCCTGTTCACCGCTGGGGGGGCGTATCGGGGGGAGCCGGTGCCGGTGCCGCGGCTGGTGGATACGGTGGGGGCAGGAGATGCCTTCAGCGCGGTGGCCATTCTGGGCCTGCTGCAGGGATGGCCGGAGGCGGTGTTGCTGCAACGGGCGGTGGAGTTTGCGGCGGCCATCTGTGGAGTTGCGGGGGGTGCCCCCCCAGATCCGGCGTTCTATCGCCCCTTCCGGCAGGCGTGGGGGCTTTAGAAGCTACTGGAACTGGCGCCAGTGGAACTGGGCGTAGCGCCCCCCCTTGCTCAGTAACTCGCGATGATTGCCCTCCTCCAACAGTTGCCCCTGCTCGAGGACGAAAATGCGATGGGCGCTGCGCACCGTAGAAAGGCGGTGGGCGATAACAAAGACTGTGCAGCGTTGCATCAGCCGTTGCAGAGCCTCTTGCACCAAGGCCTCCGATTCGTTATCCAGGGCGGAGGTGGCCTCGTCCAGGATCAGGATCTTGGGGTTGAGCAACAGGGCGCGGGCAATGGCCAACCGCTGCCGCTGGCCGCCGGAGAGGGTAACTCCGCGCTCTCCAACACGGGTGGCGTAGCCATCGGGCAGGCTCTCGATGAAGCTGTCGATGTTGGCCACACGGGCCGCCTGCCGCACCGCTTCCAGGTCAAAGTCCTCTTGGCCGTAGGCGATGTTGCTGGCGATGGTGCCGGAAAACAGGGTAATCTCCTGGGGCACGATGCCGATCTGGCGGCGCAGGCTCTTGAGGGTGACGGTGCGGATGTCGATGCCGTCGATGCGGATGCAGCCTTCCTGGGGATCGTAGAAGCGCGGGATCAGGTTGACCAGGGTGGATTTGCCAGCGCCGGAGGATCCCACCAGGGCGACAATCTCGCCGGGGGCCACCTGGAAGCTGATCCGTTTGAGCACCGGCTGATCTGGTTTGTAGGCAAAGGAAACCTGCTCGAACTCCACCCAGCCCTGAATGGGGGGCATGGGACGAGCACCGGGCAACTCCCGCACCTGGGAGCGGGTATCCAGCAGCTCGAAGATCCGCTCCACCGAGGCTTCCCCCTGTTTCAGCTCGCTGTAGTTGTTGGTGATGTGGACGATGGGGTCGATCAACATGGCCACCCCGGCAATAAAGCCAAGAAACTGGCTGCCGGTTAGGTTGCCCTCGCTGATCTGCCAGCCGCCCACCCAAAACACTCCCAACACGCTCATGGCGTACAGAAAGCCCACCACCGGGTCTTGGATAGCTTTAACCTGTTCGGTTTGAAAGCGGGCCAGGCGGTTGTTCTCGGCCATGGCGCTGAAGCGGCGGATCTCGTATTCCTCAGCAGCAAAGGCGCGGGTGAGGCTGATGCCGGCAAAGGCTTCGGTTAGGAGAGAGGACAGGTCGGACATGCTCTCCTGGTTGAGGCGGGAGCGCAGCAGCAGCCGATCCCCAAACCAACTAATCAAGGCGCCCATCAGGGGGGCAATCACCAGGGTGGTCAAGGTGAGGATGCCGTTGAGGTAGAACAGGTAGGCCACCACCGCCAAGATGGTGAGCACGCTGGGGATGAAGCGGTGGAAAAAACGCTGCACCACTTCGCCCACC
>NZ_JANSIR010000008.1:0-1348 GCF_047462155.1 Synechococcus sp. OH2 | reverse complement strand
CACCACTTCGCCCACCCGATCCAGATCGCCGGTGAGGCGGTAGACCAGGTCGCCAGTGCGGCTGCCGGAAAAGTAGTCCACATCCAAACCCTGCAAATGGGCGTAGAGCCGTTGCCGCAATTCCAATACCATTTGCAAAGAGGCCCTGGCCATAAGGGTGTCCTGGCCGTACTGGAAGGCGCCGCGCACCAGAAAAAACACCACCCCGATCAAGGCCAAGATCCGCAGTTGTCCCAGATCCCCTGCGCCGATGGAGCGGGCCACCCACTCGATCAAGTAGGCGAGGGCAGGCATGGTGAGGACAAAGCCAAGGGTACAGGCCAGCCCCAGCAGCAACATCCACAGATGGGGCCGAATGAAGGGAAAAAGGCGGCGATAGCTACGACCCGGATGCACAGATCTCAGAAGAAAAGACTTCTGCCCCAATCAGCTTACCGGATCGGGCCCCAAGCGGCTGCTGGGATCCCTGGCTAGCGGGGCTGTCTCCTAGACGGCTCTGGCTAGCCTAACTTTTGCCCATACCTGGTAAGGGGGGATCCCCTTCTTCGACGGCGTCTGCGCCAACGTCGCCAGCGGGAGACCAGGCAATCGCTGAGGCTGTGGTTCATCGAACCCAGCTCCAGCCCCATCCCCACCCAAAGCAGCATCTCTGCGTGCGCATGCAACCCTTGCCAGAGGTTGTCCCGCCAGATATCCGGCTGCCACTGCCACCAACCCAGGCGGGATCCCAGCCAAGCTGCCGCCAAGCCCGCCCCCGCCACCCACAGGCCCAGGTAGAGCAGCCGCAGGGCAGTGCCGACAATCGGCCCGTGGGACCAGAAGGAGCGGTGGTGCAGCCAGCGGCGGTAGGGAAGCCAAATCCAGCGCAGGAACAGCCAGCGGCGATACTGGCGAGAGTCAGTGTCCAGATCCCCGGAAAACATCAGGCCGCTGAAGAGATAGGCGGATCCCACGGCCAGAGCTACGGCAGCGCTGTTGCCCAACAGGCCGGCTGCCAGAGTGACGCCGGGAGCTGTCCAGAGGGTGATGCGATCGTGGGTGGATCCCAGAGGCATGAAGCCAGCGCAGTAGGCCACTGCGGCTGAGTCTAGCCGCAGGAGGAGGAAAAAGCTTGCCCCGGCTCAAGTTGGCGAACCAACAGGGATCCCTCGATTGAGGCGATCCAACACCTGCAACTGCCAGTAGAGCATCTCCACCCGCGGCATCTGAATCCCGCCTTGCTGGGCATAGCGGAGCGGGTTGGCAAAAATAGCCTCCAGTTCCAGGGGACGCTTGCGCTCGTAGTCAATCTTCATGCTGGTTCGGTAGGGGGCCATCTTCTCGGTGCTGGCCAGCATCTCGGGGATCA
>NZ_JANSIR010000007.1:35980-41780 GCF_047462155.1 Synechococcus sp. OH2 | reverse complement strand
CCCGCTTGTAGGGCACCAGCCGGCTCACCACCAGGTCGTAGTCGGCTTGGGGATTGGCCACCGGCTCAAACCCCTGAAGGGGCACCGGCGGATAGATAACCACGGCCTCGCGGCGGTAGAGCTTGGCGAGGCGACGGCGAATGTGCTGCGAGTTGGCAATCAACAGATCTGGTCGCTGGGCTGCCACAAAATCCCACTGGCGTAGGCGGTGCATTAGCCATCGGCTGAGGGCAGCAAGCGGGCGAATCCCTGTCAACCCCTCCCGCTCAAGATAGATCTCCCGGTTTTCCCAGAGGTAGCGGGGCGGGCTGTGGATGTAGCTTAGGTGGAGGGTGGAAGGCCCTGTCAGGATCCCTTTGGCAAAGGCATGGCTGCTGGAGATTACACAGTCATAGCCGGAAAAGTCGAAGCTCTCGTAGGCCAAAGGCATCCAGGGCAGGATGTACTTGAGGCGGGCATGGTAGTTGCGGCGCAGCACCCCCAGCCAGCGCGCCCAGCCCTGCAAAAACGAAGTGTGAATCGACAGCTTCTGCCAGCCCGGCGGCAAGGTGTGGGCCGAGAAAAGGCTGACATAGAGAGGAGCTTGCGGGGCAAAAGACACCAACTCCTGCAAAACCCTTTCCGATCCCCCCGGCCAGATGAGGTACTCATGCACCAACGCTAGGCGTTGTGGCCAAGCAGGATCCCAGCTTGGGGCAGGGTCGGGCATGGCTAGGATTCTGCAGGGCGGCGCTTCTGGCCGATGGGCCCGCTTACCTGCCGGGCTTTCTCGTCAAGGCGTTCGCTGATGTAAGCGTAGATCTCGCGGAAGCGGGGTACTGCCCGCATCTCTAGGCGGCTGCCGTCTTTGAGGGTAAGCACCATGTCGCCCCACGTGCCCAGGCCCCGTGGCACCGTCACCACTCTGGCAATCTCTTTGTAAATGACATCAGAGCGCTCCTCCCCCCCCCAGCCGCCAATGACAGTGATGCGGCGGTTGGTAATCCGGTAGTGAACCCACAGCCTGCGCACCAGCGCCCCCACAAACAGAGGCAAGCCGACGAGGGTGAGGCCGAGGAAGGAGTTCAACACCAGATCGCCCGTGTGAGGGCCGCCCTCAAAAAAAACCTCTTCTTTGATAGCCATGCCCAGTCGAGTGTTAGCAGAGACAATGTCTAAAAACAATCTTAAACAGTTTCTTAGCCTTTCCCAACTGCCGGGGAAGCTAGCGGGAGAGGCGGGATCGGGTTTGCCGTTGAAGGGCTTGCGCTGAGCAATAGGTGGCCCAGATCAGGCGAACAAACAGGGCTATCACAACCAGCGCCACGGCTGCTGCCCCGATATTGCCCAGCCAGCCCCATCCCTCTAACCCGGTCAGGGCTACCAAGGCCCAAGAGGCAGGGTGCAGCATTCCCCCCAAAAGAAGAATCTGGGAAAACAGGTGCCCAGCCGTAAAGCGGGATCCCAACACCACCAGCGCCAGTCCGCCGCCGATGTTGATTAGCCCCATATTGCCCAAAAAGGCGTAGCAGATGTGCCAGGCGTATTTCTGTTTGGGCACCTCTTGCCAGGAAAGGGGTTCCCTAGGGATCCCTGGCAAATCCTGCGGAGCGGGCAGCAGCGGCTGAACTTGGCTGAGGATGAGGCCCAGGACGATGGCTGCCAGCAGCATCACCACTCCCGCCTTTACATTGAGCTTGCCAGGGATGGCCAACTCGGGATGTGCCAACATTGCAGGTTCTCTGGATCCCGTCCTAGCCTATCCTGTCTTTGCCCCCAACCGGGAGATTGGCCAGCGGACTACTGGCTGGAGGGGCTTGGCTATCCGGGTAGAGCGGCGTGCCACAGCGCTTGCAGAATTGGGCATCCTCATCGTGCTGGGAGAGACCACAGCCTGGGCAGGCCCACTGAACTGAGTTGCCGCTTTTCACCAGTTGCTTGATGAGCTCCCCCACTTGCCAAGGGATCAGGGCCACGCCCGTCAAGATCATCAGCACCGTCAACAGCCGGCCCAGCTCGGAGGTGGGGGTGAGATCCCCAAACCCCACCGTGGTCATGGTGACAACAGAAAAGTAGAAAGCATCCAAAAAGGTGGCAAAAGCGGTGGGATTGGCCGGATGTTCCACCTGGTAGATAAGGCCAGAGTAGACAAAGACAATCGCAAAGAGAGTAAAAAGGATGCGCAACAAGATGCGGGTGTCAGCAGAGATTACCTGACCCAATAGGGTCTTGCCCTCCACTAGGCGCAGCAGCCGCAGGATGCGAAACCAGCGCAAGAGACGGATAAAGCGAATATCGGCTAGACCAGCAAAAAACGGCAAAATCGCCAGCAAGTCAATGAGCGAATAGAGGCTGAAGACGTAGCGCAGCTTCTGCGGAGCCGCTGCCCAACGCAGCAGGTACTCCACTACAAACAGGCCAAGGATCAGGCGATCCAGCCGCTCTAGGCTAAGGCGCACCTCCAAGGGCAGGGGGTAGGTTTCCGCCACAAAGAAGGTGGACGAGCAGAGAACCAGGGCTGCCACCAGTAAATTGACCCAGCGGCTTTCGGGAGTGTCTTCATCTCCCCAATACCGCTGGAGGAGGCCAGCAGGGACAAGCTTGGCTTGAGGGGAGGCCTGGGAGGGCAGGGTGGTCACAAACGGGATCCAGTTGGGAGAGATCGAGAGAGTTTCCTTTGAGCGCCTATTGGGCGTACCTTGACTAGGGTAATGGAAACTGGTAAGTGGAGCGAACTTCGCTCCTGCAAACGTCTAGGCTTGAGTTGAGTATTGAATCGATGTTGCCTCCCATTGTCCTGGCTTCGCAATCTCCTGCCCGCCGCCAATTGTTAGAAGCTGCCCGGATCCCTTTTCGCGTTCAACCCAGCTATTTTGACGAAAGCCAAATCCAAAGCTCGGATCCGGTGGAGCTGGTGCAGAAGCTGGCCTCGGCCAAAGCCGAAGTGGTGGCGGCCCAACAACGGCAGCCCGTCTTGGTTATCGGGGCCGACTCGGTGCTCTACCTAGGTGGCGAGATCCTGGGCAAGCCGGCCAATGCTCTGGAAGCGGAACGGCGCCTGCGGCAAATGCGGGGCGAGGTGGGGGAGCTCTATACGGGTCATGCCTTGATTGACACGAAGCAGAACCGCCGCCTCGTCCACTATGCGGTTACGCGGGTGTTTTTTGCCAAGCCCAGCGACGAGGAGATCCGCGCCTACGTGGCCACCGGCGAGCCGCTCAATTGTGCGGGCTGCTTTGCCATCGACGGTCGGGGCAGCCTGTTTGTGGAGCGGATTGAGGGGTGTCCTGGCAACGTCATCGGGTTAAGTTTGCCCCTGCTGCGGCGCATGATCCAGGAGTTGGGCTACTCCCTCACCGAAGTCTGGAGTTAGCTAGGGGGGGTGGACAAGTCCCGCACTGCACTGGCAAAGCCAGGGCCGGGATCCAAACACCCCCGCCAAGAGGCGGTGAGCGCTGCTGGAGTCGAGGACACCTACGCGGTGGGGCAGCCCGTGTCTGCTCGTGGAGGGACTGCAAGATCCCGTTGAAGCGGAAAAGGAGGAGGTCACCCGTCTAGATGCCGCTTGAGCAGCTCGTTGGCTAGCTTAGGATCCGCCCGCCCTTGGGTTTTTTTCATCAATTGCCCGACAAAGTAGCCAAAGAGCTTGGTTTTGCCCCCGCGATACTGCTGCAGTTGCTCGGGGTTTTCTGCCAGCACCTCGGCAATCATCTGCTCCAAGAGGTGGCTATCGGAGATTTGGGTCAGGCCCTTGGCCTCCACCAAGGCGCGGGCAGAGCCACCTTTTTCCAACAGCTCCGGCAGGATCTCCTTGGCAATTTTGCTGGAAATGACGCCCTGCTCGATGAGGCTAATTAACTCGGCCAGGGTTTCCGGTTTTAGGGCAATGTCGGGGTAGTCCAGCTTGTGGGTGTTGAGGTAGCTGGCAATGTCGCTCATCATCCAGTTGGCGGCTGCCTTCGGGTCAGCGCCAGCGGCAACCACGGCCTCAAAGTACTCGGCGGTGTTGCGTTCGTCGCTGAGGTAGCGAGAGTCGTACACCGAGAGGCCGTACACCTCTTGGTAGCGCCGCCGCTTCACGCCGGGCAATTCCGGCAGCTCCGCCTGCCAGCGGGCTTTTTGCGCCTCGGTAACGCGAATGGGCGGCAGATCCGGCTCGGGGAAATAGCGGTAGTCGCTGGATCCCTCTTTCTTGCGCATGCTGATGGTGCGCTGGCTGTTTTCTTCCCAAAGGCGGGTTTCCTGCACGATAGGCTCGCCTGCTTCCAAAGCCTTGACTTGGCGGTTGAACTCGTACTCAATCGCCCGCTGGATGGCGTTGAAGGAGTTCATGTTTTTGATTTCCACCTTCGTGCCGAAGGTTTGACTCCCCAGCGGACGCACCGAGATGTTGACATCGCAGCGCAGGGATCCCTCCTGCAGGTTGCCATCACACAGGCCGGCGTAGCGCAGGATGCGGCGCAGCTCCTGCACATATTCGGCTGCTTCTTCCCCGGTGCGGATATCCGGCTCGCTGACGATCTCGATGAGGGGGACTCCTGCCCGGTTGAAATCCACCAGGGAATAGCTGGATCCCGCAAGGCGATCGCTGCCGGCATGCACCAACTTGCCCGCATCTTCTTCGATGTGCAAACGAGTGATGCCAATGCGCTTGGTGCGGCCGTCGCTAAGCTGGATCTCAACCCAACCGTGGGTGGCAAGGGGCAGGTCGTACTGGGAGATTTGGTAGTTTTTGGGCAAGTCGGGGTAGAAGTACTGCTTGCGGTCAAACTTGCTGTAAGGGGCAATGGTGCAGTTGAGGGCCAAGCCAGCCTTGACTGCGTATTCCAGCACTTTCTCGTTGAGCACCGGCAGGGTGCCGGGCAGGCCCATGCAGATGGGATCTATCTGAGTGTTGGGGGGAGCGCCGAAGGCCGTCGCGCTGCTGGAGAAGATCTTGGAGCGGGTGCTGAGCTGGCAGTGCACCTCCAGCCCAATGACAGCTTCGTATTCCACTTTGGCAGGAGCAGCAACCGTCATGGCCAAAAGAGTAAAGGGCAGGTTTCCCCATTCTAGTGGGATGTCACCAGCTCCTGACCCGCTGCCTCAAACGGTGGGGCGGATCTCAAAGGTGGAGAGGCCCTCGGGTGGCTCGGAGCGGTGTTCGACGCCCTCCACCTGCGAGCCGGGGCTGCCCTGCTGACACCAGCGCAGCATTGCCTCCACCGCCGCCGGGGATCCCTCAAAAACGGCCTCGACACGGCCATCCCGCAAGTTGCGCACCCAGCCGTGGACGCCGGCGCTGCGGGCCATGGCTTCCGTGTAAGCCCGAAACCCTACCCCCTGAACTCGCCCGCGCACCCAAACGTGAACGCGAACTGTGTCACTCATGTCGACAGGGATCCCTCCTCCGAGGTGCTACGAGGTTCCGGAGCTGCTGGCGGCTCGGCTGGCTGGGCCGTAGCTTTCTCGGCCTGCTGCTCTAGGCGCTGCCAGAGAAAGTTGATGAGGGCAACCAGTCCCAGGATCCCCAACGAGATCCCGCAGGCGTACCCAATGGCTTGCCACAGCACAGGAGACATGCGCCAACCTCGCTTGTGCAGAAAGCTCCCTTCTGACCTTATCAGACAGAAACGGAAAAAGAGGGGATCCCTAGACAACGCCCTCCAAGCTGGACAAGATTCGGCACAATGGGGAGAAGTGTTTCTAGCGAGCAGTTGAGAAGAGGCCATGGCCTACAAACTCTGGATCGACGGCCAATGGGTGGATAGTCAAGGGGGAGACCTGATGGTTATCGAGAACCCGGCCACGGGGGAGAAACTAGCGGAGGTGGTGGACGCCA
>NZ_JANSIR010000007.1:35721-35835 GCF_047462155.1 Synechococcus sp. OH2 | reverse complement strand
CACCCCCGGCGAGCGATCCCTGGCCCTCTGGAAACTGGCGGATTTGATCGAGGCGCAGGCTGCTGAACTGGCGCGCCTGGAGTCGGAAAACACCGGCAAGCCCTATGAGTTGGT
>NZ_JANSIR010000007.1:12471-35539 GCF_047462155.1 Synechococcus sp. OH2 | reverse complement strand
TGCCGCCCGCGACATCCATGGCTTCAGCGCCGGAGAATACGCCAAGGGTTACACCTCACTATTTCGCAAGGAGCCGGTGGGGGTGTGCGCGCAAATTACCCCCTGGAACTACCCCCTGCTGATGGCCGTCTGGAAGATTGGCCCTGCCCTGGCCGCCGGCTGCACGGTAGTGCTCAAGCCTGCTCCCACCACTCCTCTAACCACCTTGAGGCTGGCGGAGCTCACTGCCGAGGCCGGGATCCCGCCGGGGGTGGTCAACATCGTTACCGGAGGCGATGCTACCGGCCAAGCCCTGGTGGAGCACCCGCAGGTACGCATGGTTAGCCTCACTGGCTCTACCGCCACCGGCAAGCAGGTGATGCGCACCGCTGCCAACACCCTGAAGCGAGTGCATTTGGAACTGGGGGGCAAGGCACCCTTCCTGGTCTTTGCAGATGCCGACGTGGAAAGCGTAGCCGCCAAGGCCGCCTTTGCCGCCACCTTCAACAGCGGCCAGGACTGCACGGCAGCTACCCGCGTCTATGTGCACGAGAGCAGACTGGCGCAGATGCAAGAGGCCATTGTCGAGGCAATGCGCAAGGTGGTGGTGGGGCCTCCCTTTGAGGCGGGGGTGGAGATGGGGCCTTTGGTCTCGGCAGCCCAGCGGGAGCGGGTGATGGGATTCGTGGAGCGGGCCAAAGCCGAGGGAGCCAAGGTGCTAACCGGCGGGCGGATCCCTTCCCGGTTTGACCGGGGCTACTACTACGAACCCACAGTGATTACCGATGTCGATCAAAAAGCGGAGATCGTGCAGAGTGAGGTTTTTGGGCCAGTTCTCACCCTCAGCTCGTTTCGCGAAGAAGCAGAAGCGCTACGCCTGGGCAATGACGTCCTATACGGGCTGGCGGCTTCTGTGTGGACTCAAGATATTGGACGAGCAATGAAGCTGGCGGCTGAGCTGGAGGTGGGCACCGTCTGGATTAACGATCACCTCCCCATCGCCTCGGAAGCCCCCCACGGCGGCTTCAAGCAATCGGGATTTGGCAAAGATCTCTCGACAGAAGCGGTACGAGAGTATCAGATTACCAAGCATGTGATGATTGCAAGCCGCTGAAGTTTGACAAAACAGCAGCACTTCAGCAGGGACATCCAGAAACCCTTCCCCATCTCATTCGCGCCAGCGGCGCGGAGCGCTTAGTACGGGGCTACCAAGCTATTCTTCTGTGTACAGCTCTCAATCTGCCCTGGATCTGGGAAGATCTCAAAAGATCGGCAAGATTTAACCGTCGATGACCCACCTCCCTAAGTCACCCCTGGGATCTGCAACCCTAGCCCCCCCCCGCACCTTCCCCCTTACCGCTGTCGTCGGACAGCAAACCGCCAAGCTAGCCCTATTGCTGGCGGCGGTGGATCCCAGCTTGGGAGGGGTGGTGCTGGTGGGGCCACGCGGCACGGCCAAGTCGGTTTTGGCCCGAGGGATCCACGCCCTGCTACCTCCCATCGAGGTCATTGCCGGCTCCTATTGCAACGACGACCCGGCGCGGCCCGAGACCTGGTCGGACTGGGCCAAGGCCCGCTACCCGCAGGGAACAACGCCCCCTACCCAAGTGATAGCTCCTCCCTTTGTCCAGATTCCCTTGGGGGTGACGGAGGATCGGCTGCTGGGATCCGTGGATGTGGAGGCCTCGGTGAAGCAGGGGGAAACGGTCTTCCAGCCAGGGCTCTTGGCTGCCGCCCACCGGGGTGTGCTCTATGTGGACGACATCCACCTCTTAGACGACGCCATCGTCAACCTGCTGCTGACGGTGGTGGGAGAGGGAGTAAACCGCCTGGAGCGGGAAGGGCTGAGCCTGCAGCACCCCTGCCGGCCACTCCTAGTGGCCACCTACAACCCCGAAGAGGGATCCCTGCGCCCCCACCTGCTGGATCGCCTAGCGCTGGTGGTGCCGGTGGGGCAGGAGCTGAGCCTGGAGGAGCGAGGGGAAATTGTCCAGCGGGCAACTCGATTTGTCGACGCCCCTGAGCCCTTTCTGGCGGAACACCAGGCGGAAGTGGAGGAAATCCGCACCCGCATTCTCCTGGCGCGAGAGTGGCTGCCCCAGGTCAAGCCACGGCGGGAACAGATCCACTACCTGGTGCAGGAGGCCATCCGCGGCAATGTCCAAGGCCATCGAGGGGAGCAGTTTGCCCTGCGGGCGGCCCGTGCCCTGGCGGCGCTGGAGGGACGGGATCACCTCTTGGCCGAAGACCTGCAACAGGCGGTGCAACTGGTGCTGCTGCCCCGCGCCCGCTACAACCCCGACCAGCCGCCGCCTCCCCCACCCCCATCCCAACAGTCGGATCCTCAGCCGCCAGAGCCCGCCAAGGAGGGGGAAGACAGAGAAGAGACAGAACCCCAGCCGGAAAATCTTAGCCTGCCCCAGGAGTTTTTCTTCGATCCCGAACAAGTGGCCCTTGACCCGCGCCTCTTGACCTTTGCCCAAGCTCTAAGCCAACAGGGAAAAACGGGATCCCGCAGCTTGGTGTTTAGCACCGACCGGGGCCGCTACGTCAAGCCCATCCTGCCCCAGGGAGCCAACCCCCGCATCGCCGTTGACGCTACCCTGCGGGCTGCTGCCCCCTACCAGAAAAGTCGCCGCCTGCGGCAGCCAGGACGGGCCGTCATCGTCGAGCCTGGCGATATCCGCGCCAAGAAGCTGGCCCGCAAAGCTGGAGCCTTGGTGATCTTTGTGGTGGATGCCTCTGGCTCCATGGCTCTTAACCGCATGCAGGCGGCCAAAGGCGCGGCTCTGCGCCTACTGACCGAGGCCTACCAAAACCGCGACAAGGTTGCCCTGATTGCCTTTCGCGGCGAGGCTGCCGAAGTGTTGCTGCCCCCCACCCGCTCCATCGAGCTGGCCCGCCGCCGCCTGGAATCCCTGCCCTGTGGCGGCGGATCCCCCCTGGCCCATGCTCTCACCCAAGCGGTGCGCCTGGGGGTGAACGCTCGCGCCAGTGGCGACGTGGGTCAAGTCATGCTGGTGGCCCTTACCGATGGCCGAGCTAACATCCCCCTCAGCCGCTCTCTGGGACGCAGCGAAGGCGATCCCATTGACCTGAAGCAGGAGCTGCGGGAGATCGCCCTGCGTATCCGCGCCCTGGGGTTGAAGCTGCTCTTAATCGACTCGCAGAGCCGCTTTGTAACCACTGGCTTTGGCGCCGAGCTGGCCGAGCTGGCGGGCGGACGCTACTTTCATCTGCCCCGCGCCACCGACCAGGGGATCGCAGCCGTGGCCCGCTCGGCCATGCAAGAGGGACGCCCATACCCTTGAGAGAGCAGCTCTCCCTCGGTAGGAGCTGTAACTTTTCTTAATGTTTAGTTATGATCCCTGTAGGCGCTCTCCACCTTGCCCTATGACCACAGGACTCCTGCCAGAACTGCTCCTTGAGAATCCTATGGCCGTCGACTGGGTTAGCCGGGGGGTGAGCGCAGCCATTCGCGCTCTCTTTAAGCATGCAGAGCGGTTGGAGGCGCGCGTGCGGGCAGAGCCCATTGCCAAGCTGTTGCAGGGACGCATCGACAGCTTTGAGCTGCGGGGCCAGCACCTGCAGATGTACAACGGCCTGCGGCTTTCGCTTTTGGAGCTGTTTTGCAATGCTGTGGCCATCGATTTCAGCCAAATCTGGCAGGGGCGGATCAAGCTGCGGCAGCCGGTGCAGGCCACAATGCGGGTGGTGCTGAGCGAAGCGGATCTGGCGCAATCTTTCAACACCCCTTTTGTGCTGAGCAAGCTGGCCCAGGTGGGGCAGGAAGGCAAGCCTCTGTCGTTTCATCAGGTCGAGGTTCACATCACCCCAGAGCAGCGGCTGCAATTGCAGGCCAAGGTTCAGTTAGGGGGAGCAAAGCCCTTGCAGGTGGGCTTTTCCGCTCGCATTCAGGTGCTAGAACGCCGCCGCATTTGCTTTGCCGATCCGCTGTGTGAAGGCGACACAGAGGAGGGGCGGGCCCTGAGCCAAGCCTTGGTGGATCACCTGAATGCACTCCTGGATTTGGATCGGCTAGCCCTGCAAGGGAGCGAGCTGCGGGTAGATCGGGTGTGCCTACAGCCTCAACAGATGATCCTCTACGGCAGCGCTACTCTGGTGCGGTTTCCCACCCGCCAACCCCACTGGGAAAATGCTTGACAACCTTTCAGGCGGCGTGTACGCTCAAGACTGGTGAGGAGTGAAGAGAAGAAGCCTCTGGGGTCGAAACACGGACAGACGCCCAGAGGTTTTTTCATGACCTGGTCAGCCTCGACGGGGACACCGCACCCATACCTAGCCCCCGAGCTTCAACTCTTCTCAACTCAACCATAGGGGACTTTTCCCAACACGCACCTGGCACAACTTTTGCTCGGAAAGGTTCGAAAGAGTGTCCCCTGAGACTTAGGGGTCTTGGTTCAGTTGCAAGTGCCCTCCCAGGTCATCGCCTGCCAGAAGGCCGCGGAAGGTTGGTGCAATACAATGCGATTGCCATCGGGATCCTGGAAGTCCACCTCCTGGCCGTGAAAGGCCTGCCGCAAGGGCGAAACGGGGATCTGGTGCTCCGCCAACACCGCCGCTAGGGATCCGAGGCATGCCGCCAGATCCTGCACCTGCAGGCAAAGACTTACTGCCCCCGCCTGGGCGGCAAACTCTGGATGGAGACTGCGGTAGAGGCCCAGTCGCAGGCCAGGCAGGCGAAACTCCACATACACTGGCTCTCCCTCCCTGGAGAGCTGGACTTGGGGCGGGATCCCCAAGAGGGTCTGGTAAAAGTGCAACAAACGGGGCAAATTGGGGGTGGCCAAGCTCAGCAAAGCTGCAACAATCTGCATCGCAACCGGAAAAAGGAAGCTACCCATTTTAATCCCAACTTCCGCTGATGGCCAGCCCTAACTGCGCCACTCGGAAAGGGATCCCCGTGGCGGGGGAGATTCTCTCCCAGGATTGGACTATAGTAGGTACCGAGACTTGCTGCTCTTCACGAAGTAAAAACTGGAGCAACCTACCGTGGGGCTATTCAGCCGATTTTCCCGTGACATGGGCATCGATCTGGGCACGGCCAACACCCTAGTCTATGTGGCTGGCCGCGGCATTGTCCTACAGGAGCCCTCTGTTGTCGCCATCGACCAAAACACCAAACAACCGCTGGCTGTGGGGGAAGATGCCAAAAAAATGTTGGGCCGTACCCCTGGCAACATCGTGGCTGTGCGCCCTCTGCGCGATGGGGTGATCGCCGACTTCGACACGGCGGAGATGATGCTGAAGCACTTCATCCAGCGGGTGCATGGAGGTCGTTACTTGATCGCCCCGCGCATCGTTATCGGGATCCCGAGTGGGGTGACTGGCGTGGAGCGACGGGCGGTGATGGAAGCGGCCCTGCAAGCTGGCTCGCGGGAGGTATATTTGGTGGATGAGCCGGTGGCGGCAGCAATCGGAGCGGGGCTGCCGGTGCAAGAGCCCACCGGGAACATGATCATCGACATCGGCGGCGGCACCACCGAGGTGGCCGTCCTCAGCTTGCAAGGGATCGTCCTCAGCGAGTCGGTGCGGGTGGCAGGAGACGAGCTGAGCGAGGCCATTATCCAGTACATGAAAAAAGTTCACAACCTCACCATCGGGGAGCGCACTGCCGAAGAGATTAAAATTCAAATCGGCTCTGCCTACCCAATTCAAGAGGAGCTGACCATGGAAGTGCGTGGCCTCCACCTGCTCTCGGGTTTGCCCCGTACCGTTACGGTGAAGAGCACTGAGATCCGTGAGAGCATGGCCGAGCCGCTCTCGGTCATTGTGGAGGCCATCAAGCGCACCCTGGAGCGCACGCCGCCGGAATTGGCGGCAGACATTATTGACCGCGGCATTATGTTGGCGGGAGGGGGGGCGTTGCTCAAGGGGCTAGACGCCCTGATCAGCCATGAGACCGGGATCCTGGTTCACATTGCCCCGGATCCCCTCAGTTGTGTGGTGCTTGGTACAGGACGGGTTTTGGAGGACTTCAAGACCTTGGGTCGAGTCCTGAGCGGCAGCTTCAAAGGCTAGAAGCGTTTCTCTATGCGCTTCCCTAAGGATCTTAGAATCCCAATGGCAGGTGTGAGTCGAGTGGTTCAAAGGGGTGCTGATTGAATCGGCTACACCAGTGGTGGAGGCGCCATGGTTTGGGGCTGCTCCTGTCTGCTTCGACGATAGGAGGGGCGTGGGCTTTGCGCCAGACTCAGGGATCCCTGCTGGTGGAACTGTACAGTTGGCTCACCGCACCCATCCGCCCACCTGTGAACCCTGACGCCGTACTTAGCCAGGCCGCCACCCGCGAGCTGCAGGCCCTGGTGGCCGAGCTGCAGCGTCAAAATCGCGAGCTAAAGCAACTGCTGCAGTTTACCGAGCAGATGCCCCAGGCGAGGATCCCAGCGGCAGTGGTGGGTCGCAGCGCCGATCACTGGTGGCAACAGCTCACCCTCAGCCGTGGCAGCCGACATGGGGTCAGGGTAGGAGATGTGGTCATGGCACCAGGAGGATTGGTCGGGCGGGTTGAGGCGGTAACCCCCAACACCAGCCGCGTGCTGCTGATCAGCGATCCCACCAGCCGTGTCGGGGTGATGCTCAGCCGCAGCCGGCACATGGGCATCTTGCGGGGCACCGGCACCCAGAATGCCATCTTGGATTTTTTCGATAAGGATCCCAAAGTGGAAGTGGGGGATGTGGTGGTAACTTCGGGCCTAAGCAGCTTCTACCCGGCGGGGGTTGTGGTGGGAACGATTCGAGCCATCAACCTGGATGCCAGCCCTGCCCCACAAGCCACTGTTGAACTGTCGGCGCCCCTGGGCCTCTTGGAGTGGGCCTTGATTTACCGCTATGCTCAACCTTCTGCTTCTCAACCTTAAGTCTCGCCTCAATTGGCTGGTCACCGCCTTGTCGGGGCTGTTGGCGGTGGTGGCCCCTTGGTGGCGGGGGCCAGGCTTGGAGCTGGCGGGCTTAACCCCCGACTGGCCCCTGATCTGGGTGGTGTGCTGGAGCGTGCGGCGCAAGGCTTGGCAGGGGGCTGTTGCCGGGATTACATTGGGTTTTCTGCAGGATGCCCTGACCAGCCCTTATCCTACCCATGCTCTGGGGTTGGCAGTGGTCGGGATCCTCACGGCCAAGTTGCAGAAACAGCGCTACATGCAAGAGGACTTCATCTCTGTGGCTTTGATCGTCTTCGGCATGGTGGTGATTGCCGAGACGCTGATGGCACTGCAATGGATGTGGTTGACGGCCTCTCAGGGATCCGCTGGCCTCGAGCCAGCGGAAATGGTAAATTGGCTAGATGGGTTGGCGAACTCCTCGCCCGCCGCCGGTGCTATTGGTGGCAATGGCCCACGTTCTCTGGAGAGCATCTGGTGGAACCATCAGCGCAATGCTCTCACGTCGGCTATTCTAAGCAGCCTGTGGGCCCCCGCTCTCTATTGGCCCCTCAGCCGTTGGTGGCAATCTCAAGAAGAGAGCTAGCTGCAGGTTCTGGGGCCAGCGCTCTGCATTCTCCAAGCCAGCATTCCCCACAGCCGCTGCCGGGCTCGATGGGACATCAGTTGCACAGCCACTATTCCAAACGGCGGCGAAACTGCTCCTTGCCCCTACTTCCTCTCTCCCTGGGAGAGGGGCCGAACTTGGGTGGGGGCTTGTAGTCGCTCTCAGAGGGATCCGTTTTCGCGTGAACGACTCCCGACACTCATCTTCGTTGAGTCAACACAAGAGTACGGGCTTCACGCTTCACAAACTTGTTGGTACAGAGGTCTTGGTGTGCTGGCACCGTGCAACCCACGGCGGGAAACTCTCCGGAGATTGAACTTAATCTCCTCAATTGAAGCACAAACGGCTTCCATCCCGACACTGATTGGCTCTTGAGTCAACACAATTCACCCATACAGTGCGGGGCTTCCCGCCGATTAAGCTAAAATGACAAAGCCCTCTGCCGCCCACTGCCAACGATCCAACAGACTCTGGGTCAAGCGGATGGGAAGGTGTTGAGGTTGACTCGATTTAGTGAGAGGGATCCATGCCCCATACCATCGTCACCGATATTTGTGAAGGCGTTGCCGACTGTGTGGAGGCCTGCCCCGTCGCCTGCATTCACCCTGGGGACGGCAAAAATGCCAAAGGCACCGACTACTTTTGGATTGACTTTGCCACCTGCATTGACTGTGGCATCTGTCTTCAGGTTTGCCCTGTGGAAGGTGCGATTCTGCCAGAGGAAAAGCCGCACCTGCAGCGAGTGCCCAGCTAGCCGGGCGGGCTGCTTCTTCCCAATTTTGCAATTGCCTTTCAGCCCAGAGAAGCCAAAGCCACAACGGCGCTGCTCAACCAGTTCAAGGACAGGAGGCCGCCCAGGAAGGCCAACGGGATCAGGCCCGCCAGTCGCCACCACTCCAGATCCAGCGCCACTGCTGCCGCCCGCACCTGCCAAACCACAAACCACAACAGCGCCCCTAACCCGAGCAGGGATCCGGCCACCCCGCCTAGGGATTGGGCAGGTCCCAGCAGCAGCCAGGGCAAGCTAGCAAAGCCCGTCAGGCAGAGGAGCGCTGTAAAAGAAGGGGCAGCCCGCCCAAAACAAAAGGCCAGCGCCTGCAGCAAAGCCGCCAGGCTTACCCATCCCAGGGAGCCTGCCAGTAGCGCCAGCACCATGCTCGGCAGGTTTACCCCAAAGCGACGCCCAGCCTCGAGAATGTTGAGCAGCGCCACCACCCCAAAAGCTTGCCAGAGAACAGGCTGTTGCCGCAGCGAGCGGAAGGTGCGCTCCGGCAGAAACCAAGCACCGTAAATATTGTCCAACAGAGAGTCGAGCATGGCCGGCAAAAAGTCGGGCTGCCTTCCTATCCTAGCCGAAGGACAAAAGGGCTCCTGCAAAGCCAAGCAAGCAAATGCCGATCCCGTCCTTGGCAAATCCCTGATGAGCACTTGACAAGCACGGCCCGCAGATGCGGTATGATGGGCTAAGGATTCTGAGGCGTTGGTGACTGCCGTTACGTTTTTGCGATCGATACCCTTCGACAATTAGGACGGGTGTGGATGTGAGAGCAGTAAGCCAAACTCGATTTGGAAACTATCGATAGTCATCCCCGATGTCCTACACTGGCTTTTCCAGGTCGAAAACCACGGTAAAACGGCGCAATAGTATCCTCAAGAAGGCTCTCGCGAGAGGGCCTTCTTGCTCTTAATGGCTGCAGGGGATCCCTGGTCAGGTAAGTTTTGAGGGGAGCTGAGGTGGTGTGGGATGGGGGTTAGGCGGCCTGTTTTTGGTCTGTGGTCAATTTTGAACGGCAGGGATGCGGCGCCAATTGAGGTTGGAAAGCACCAGGGCGCTGAGGGGGCGGGTGTGGACCAGCAGCCCGGCAAGGAGCAGCAGCCAATGGCTCAAGGCAGAGCTGGCCAGCAGCCAATGGATGAGCAGAGCTGCCCCTCCCCCTTCTACCCCTGCCGCCAAGACCCAGGCCCAGGCGACTTTCCCGTGCCGGGACAGGAGGATCCCTTGCAATCCACCGACGCCAAGCCCCACCAGCAAGCCACGCAGCGGGCTGGCCATCGCCTGCAAGGCGTTCTGTGGCCAGGGATCCCTGGGATCGAAAGCGAAGGTTGCCACCCCCACCTGAGGGGCCAGGGTATCTGCTGCCACCCAGCCCAAAGCCGTGGCCAGTAGCGTAGCCGCCACCCACCGCCAAGAAACCTGCCGTCGCAATACCGCCCACTGGAGTAGCCCCATTCCCAAGCCAAGGCTGGCCCCAGCCACCGCTCCTTGGAGCGAACCCAAAGCAGCTAGGAGGGGAGCTGCCGCCCCCAGCCCCAGATAGCCAATCCCAGCCGCCGCCCAATTGGCCAGGAGCCAGACCAGGGCCAATCCTTTGCTCTGGCGGGGCTTGCCTGAGGTGGGGAGGGTGGGCTTCGGGTGGGGGCTAACCTGTTCCTGGCCGACCTGCTGTTCAACCTCGCGCAGGCCCTGTTCTGCCGAGGGGTTGCCCGGCTCCAGCCGCAGCACTCCTTGATAATCCATCTGGGCAAGGCCCCAATGGCCCTGCCGCTGGTGGGCCAGGCCGCGGTACAGATAGTAGCGGGCTTCGTTGGGGGCGCTCTGGATCAGCTCGTTGAGCAGGTGGACGGCCATTTTGTATTCGCCTGCCTCGATCAAATGCACCGCCCGCTGGAGCTTTTCCGCCTCAGCTTCCGACGCAGCCGCCTGCTGGGTAACCTGCTGGCCAAACCCCGCAGGGATCCGCTGAAGAGAAACCCGTTGAGGAGGAGCCGAGGAGGCGGGAGGCGGGATCTGATCCCCATAGACGGCTCGGAGCTGCTGGGCCAGCTCCTCCATGGTGGCCGGGCGAAGGGCAGGGTCTTTCTCCAAGCAGCGCAGCACCACCCTTTCCAGGGCCTCAGGGATGGGGTGGGGCAGCGGATGGTCTTGAAAGGGGCGGGGCTGTTGGAAGTTGTGGACGTGGTACCAGCCCTGCAGGGTGTCGGTCTCTGGCTCGAAGGGCAGGGCACCGGTTAACAGCTCGTACAGCACCACCCCCAGCGAATAGATGTCGGAGCGGGCATCCAGCTTCTCTCCCCGCATCTGCTCCGGGGAAGCATAGACCATCGTGCCCAAAAAATACCCGGTTTGCGTCAGGCCACGGGAGGTCTCCCCCATGAGCTTGGAAATGCCGAAGTCGAGGATCTTGACCCGTTCCTTGCCGTCGGGCCCTTTTTGCACAAAGATGTTGCTGGGCTTGATATCGCGGTGGATGACTCCTCGAATCGAGTGTTTGCCCAGATCCATGTGAAAGTTGTGGGCGTGGTGCAGGGCCGAGCAAATTTGCAATGCCAAGTTCACCACCCGCTCTGGGCGCAAGGGGCCTTCCCGTGCCAACACATAGTCCAACCCCTGGCCGGTGTAGGGTTGGGCATTCAGGTACTCCATCACCAGGTAGGGCTGGTTTTGGTAGAGGCCATAGGAGCGCACCTGCACAATGTTGGGGTGCTCGCCCAACAGAGCGCTGACCCTGGCCTCGTCCAGGAAGCGCTGCTGCAGTTGCTGGTAATACTCCGGCTCCATGTCTGGCGGCGGCGGGCGCAACAACTTGACGGCCACCGGCTCGTCATTCAACTGGGTATCCACCGCCTCGAACACATTGCCGTAGCCACCCTCGCTGATGTGGTGGGTCAGTCGGTAGCGGTTGCCGATCAGTTGTCCAATGAGGCGCTGGTTCATGGAGGAGGACGGCCAGCCGAGGAGAGGACTTACCTAAATGATTCTAGTCAGCTTGAGGGCGCAAGACCTGTTTGTGAGGGATCCGCTACCATTGCCAACCTTTTTCGCCCCAAAAGCTGGGGATCCCGCTAGGATTGGGGCATGGGTGCTCTTTGTGAAACCGCCTCTCCCTCCCCCTTCTGGCTGGAGGTTACCGAGTTTGCCCTGCAGGCCACGGCAAGGGTCGGATCGCAGCTCTTGGCAGACTTTGGCCAGGCCTCCTCTACGGAAAAAGCGGACGGCAGCTTGGTAACCGCTTCTGACAAATGGGCAGATGACACCTTTCAAAAGGCAATTGCCGCGGCCTATCCGGCTCACGGCTACCTGAGCGAGGAGTCCAACCACATTTTCCCGGAGGAAGAGTGGTGCTGGGTGGTGGATCCCTTGGATGGCACCACCAATTTTGCCCGCGGGATCCCCATCTGGGGCAGCTCGCTAGCGCTGTTGCACTGGGGCGTGCCCGTGTTTGGCTGTGTGCATCTGCCGCCCATCCGCCAGACTTTTTACGGCTACTGGCCTCAGTTTGCGGGCGATGCGCCGGCAGGAGCTTTTCTCATCCGCCACGACCGGGATCCCGTTCTTCCTCAGCCCATCCACCCCAGCACCGCCCCACCCGGCCCCAACCAACTGTTTAATTTTTGCTCCCGCAGCAGCCACTGGATTAGCCCGCAATTTCCCTGCAAAGCGCGGATGTTGGGGGGCGCTGCCTACAACCTGCTGGCGGTGGCCAGCGGCAGCCTTTTGGGAGCAGTAGAACGCTCACCCAAGATCTGGGATGTGGCGGCGGTGTGGGCCATCGTCAAGGGGGCCGGCGCCGTTTGGGAGCCCCTTGGCCCTGCTGACCCGGATCCCGGAAGGCCGTTGATCCCCGGCAAGGACTATGGCCGGCTGACCTATCCGACGCTGGTGAGCGCTCAGGACAGGTGGGTCCCGCTATTTCGGGCTTTCATTGCTCTGTAGCTCTCGTAAACCGCCTGGACGTTGTACCAGTTGAGGAAGCAAACCCGACACAGCTCCAAGGCCAACTGCGAGCGGCCTTGCCGGATCAACCAGCGCAGCAGCGGCTCTAGCCGCTTCTCGTTCAGCCAGCCCCCCAGCGACAGCAGGCCCCATAGGCATTGATGCAGAGGCGTCAGTTGGATCATCAGGCGCACGGCCCAAGTGGGGTGCTTTTGGTAAAAGAGGATGCCCATGCGGCCCCGCTGCCGCTCCCGCTCGATGAGGGCTGGGATTTGCGCTAGCTCGAAGGGCGGATGCCAGTGGTAGCCGGTGGCCTGGGGGCACTTGACCAGGCGCAGGCCCAGGTGCTTCAGCCGCACCCCCAGCTCCAGGTCTTCCCAGCCGTAGAGGTGAAACCGCTCGTCAAAGGGGCCGGCAGGGGTTTCACAAGCCCGCTCCAGCCAATGGCGGGCGATGGCCACATTGCCGGTGGCAAAGAAGGCTGCCGAAAAATCGGTGGGCTTGAAGGGCTCGGAGCAGGGATCCTGGAAATTGCAGGTGTTGATCACCCGCCCATAGGTGAAGACCTTGGCTTCCTGGAGCGAACTGGGATCCCCCTTGACGCCGTGTCGCCGCAGCATCTGGGCATGAGCGGCCAAGAAATGATCCACCACCACCAGGTCGCTGTCGATAAAAACAATGATGGATCCCTGGGCATGGCGAAACCCCAGGTTGCGGGCGGCAGCAGGGCCGCGGTGTTCTTGGCACAAAAGCTTTATCGGCGGCAAATCTGGCGGCTGGCTCTGCAGCCATTCCACCGTGCCGTCAGTGGAGCCGTCGTCCACCACCACCACCTCGTAGCCGTCGTAGGGGCCAGGCTGCTGCTGGGCCAAAGCCTGCAGACATTTCTGCAAGATGGGACGGCGGTTGTAGGTGGGGATGATGACGCTGATGTACACCGGGGATCCCTGGCTCTTAAGGCAAACCCTACTCCTAGAGTCAAGGGGTTTTTCTATACGGCTAGAGAGCTTTGAGCAGCTCTGCCGATTGGCGCACCGTCTCGAAAAAGTGATGGACATTGGCCTCCGGAGTGGTGTGGTGCACGCCGTGGCCCAGGTTCATGATGTGGCCGCGGGGTCCCGCCTTTTGAATCACCTCCAGGGTGCGCTGCCGGATGAATTCCGGGGATCCCAGCAACACCATCGGGTCGAGATTGCCCTGCACCGCCAGGGATCCCAGGCGGGCCCTGGCCTCGGCCATGTCGCTCATCCAATCGAGGCTGAAGACATCGATGCCAGCTTTGCCCACCCGCTCCAACAAAGCGGCGCTGCCGTTGATGTAGAGAATGAGCGGCACCTGCGGATACCGAGCTTTCACCTGATCCACAATTTGCTTTTGGTAGGGCAAGGCCCAAGCTTCGTAATCACCGGGGCTGAGCTGGCCGGCCCAGGTGTCAAACAACTGCACCACCTGGGCACCGCACTCGATCTGGTAGATCACGTAGCGGGCAATGCTATCCGCCAGCTTGCTCAGCAACTGATGCAACATCTGCGGCTGAGTGAAGGCCAGGCTCTTGATATGGGCATAGTCTTTGGAGCTGCGGCCCTCTACGGCGTAGCAGGCCAAGGTCCAGGGGGAGCCGACAAAGCCCAGCAGCGTTGCCTTCCCTTCCACCTCGCGGCGCAGGGTGCTGAGTATGGTCTTGATAAAGGGCAGGCTTTCTTCCGGCTCTAAGAGACGGATTTGGTCGATTTGGGCCTGGGAGCGGATTGGCGGGGCGATGATCGGCCCCTGCTGCTCCACCAGCTCAAAGGGGATCCCCATGCCCTCAAGGGGGGTGAGGATGTCGCTGAACATAATGACGCCGTCGGGGGCAAAGGCGCGAAACGGCTGCAACGAGATCTCAATCGCCAGCTCCGGGATCTCGCAGCGCTGCTTGAAGGTGTATTTGCTCTGCAGCTCACGGTAGACCGCCATGTAGCGCCCCGCCTGGCGCATCATCCAAACCGGAGGACGATCCAGCACCTCCCCACGGGCCGCCCGCAGCAGACGGTCGCCATCGCCAAGCTGAGCAGATGAGTGGGACATAAGAAGACCAAGCCGGCTGAAGATCCTTAATGCATCCTGACATTGGGGGGACGGCTAGCGCAAGCTTGCGGCCCTTCCTCCTGACACTTTCCTTAGGGGTTGCAACTTGCTGTCACCGGCTGAGGAAGGCAGATCCCGACCTAGAGTGGACATGAGATAATGTCAGCTTGCAAGCCTGTTGTAGAACTACTCGACAGGGATCCCCCCATTGCCGAGTTGAGAGGAAACCCCGCTTGGTTGCCCAAACCTTTGACCTGAAAGTCTATCTGAGCCAGCGTCAGCAACAGGTGGAAGAGGCGCTTTCTGCAGCTCTGGTTCCCGCCTATCCGGAGCGCATTTACGAGGCGATGCGCTACAGCCTGCTGGCGGGGGGAAAACGCCTGAGGCCGATCCTCTGTCTGGCGGCCTGTGAGTTGGCCGGCGGCTCCGTGGAGCAGGCCCTGCCCACTGCCTGCGCCCTAGAGATGATCCACACCATGTCGTTGATCCACGACGACCTGCCGGCCATGGACAACGACGATTTTCGCCGCGGCAAACCCACCAACCACAAGGTGTTCGGCGAGGATATCGCCATTTTGGCAGGAGATGCCCTGCTGGCCTATGCCTTTGAGCATATCGCCAGCCAAACGCGGGGGGTGCCGCCGCAGCTGGTGCTGCAAGTCATTGCCCGTATTGGCCACGCAGCGGCAGCAACCGGCTTGGTGGGGGGCCAGGTGGTGGATTTGGAGTCGGAGGGCAAAGCCATTTCCCTAGAAACTTTGGAGTACATCCACAGGCACAAGACGGGTGCTCTGCTGGAGGCCTCGGTGGTTTCAGGAGGGATCCTGGCAGGCGCAGACGAGGAGCTGCTGGCCCGCCTGGGCCACTACGCCCGCGACATCGGCCTGGCTTTTCAGATTGTGGACGACATTTTGGATATCACTGCCACCAGCGAGCAACTGGGCAAAACGGCAGGTAAGGATCAAGCTGCCGCCAAAGCCACCTACCCCAGCTTGCTGGGCCTGGAGGCTTCCCGGCAGAAAGCCGAGGAGCTGATCCAATCGGCCAAGGAGGCGTTACGCCCCTACGGATCCCGGGCCGAGCCACTGTTGGCCCTGGCGGATTTCATCACCCGCCGTCAGCATTGAGACAAGAGGACAAGACAGATGGGATCCCTGTCCCCCTGTTAAAGACCCTGGTCGTGTTCCAGTGCCGGAGAGCCCTATGCTGCAGCAGTTGATGGCCAACCACGTCCTCTGGGTTGCTCTGCTGGCCAGTGTCTTGGCCCAGGCCATCAAGCTGATCCTGGCCTATGTGCGTTCGGGCAAGCTCAACCTGCGGGTTTTGGTGGAGACGGGGGGGATGCCCAGCTCCCACGCAGCGCTGGTGACGGCTTTGGCCGTGGGAGTGGGGCTGGAGGAAGGTTGGGACAGTCTGCTGTTTGCGGCAACGGTGGTTTTTGCTTTGGTGGTGATGTATGATGCTGCCGGGATCCGCCAGGCTGCCGGCAAGCAGGCGCGGGTGCTGAACCGTCTCCTGGAAGAATGGTTTGAGGAGAAGGGTGCAGATCGCTTCCAGGAGCCCTACTTGAGGGAGTTGCTGGGCCATACGCCCGTCCAGGTGATCGCCGGAGCAGCCCTGGGGGCAGCCTGTATCACGTTATCTTTTGCCCTGGGAATCACCTGAACGCAATTGGGGCATGCTAGAGCAGGAGCATCACCGGTGGTTATGGCCTCCAGTTCTCAACCTCGTCCGATCCAACGCTGCCCCGCCTGTGGCAAGCCGATCCCGGCCTATCGATATAAGTCTCCCTACTGCGACCACTGCGGCTGGCGGGCGGCCTCAGGCGGGCAAACCCCTCAAAAAGGCGGACCTGGGGGCCAGAGAGCCAGAGCTCAGGGGAGTAAGATTCAGCAACACCTGCAGCGCCTCAGCCTGCCCCCTCTGTTGCAGCCGCTGTTGAAGTTCGACTTTTACCTCTATCTGGGCTGGGGGATCAGCCCTTTGTTTCCGCTAGTGGTGGAGCGACCACTGCTGGCCGAATCCAACTATCTGTTGCTGATCCCGCTTCTGTTGAGCTGGGGGCTGCTCTATCTGGCGGTGCGGGATCTGCCCTTGCCCCAGGACTTGCGGCTGCCGCGGCTGCTGCTGGATGTGGCGTTTATCCTGCTGCCCTTCTTCCAAAAAATCAACGTCTCCAAGGCCCCTAACCGACCCTACTGGAATGCTCTGCTCATCTGGGTCATCGGGACTCTCCTACTTGCCGCTGTGGGGCTTTGGAGCTTTAGCCTGCTTCTGACGGCGTTGACGCTGCTGTTGACCAGCTTCTGCACGCTCCTGTTCTAGCCGAGATGGTCGCCGAAAACTCCAGCCTCCCATGAGCATTCCTGCCGCCCGCCAACGCTTCATCCAGGAAATTCAATCAGATTCCATCGATCTGGGCCGAGCGGCCCTCTGGATTGCTCAGGAAGCCTATCCCGACTTGGATGTAGAAGAGTATTTGGCCGCTTTGGATGAGATGGCCGCAGAAGTGCAAGAGCGTCTTCCTCCCGAGCGCTACCCCCTGCGCGTCATCCGGATTTTAAATCACTATCTCTTTGAAGTTCTGGGCTTTCGTGGCAACAGCGAAGACTATTACGATCCGCGCAACAGCTTTTTAAACGAGGTGATCGATCGGCGTACCGGTATCCCGATTACTCTTTCTCTAATCTATCTAGAGCTGGCGCGGCGGATCGATTTTCCCATGGCAGGGGTGGGCATGCCCGGTCACTTTTTGGTGCGGCCCTTGTTTGCAGACGCGGAGATTTTTGTGGATCCCTTTCATCAAGGGCAGATTTTGTTTCCGCAAGACTGTCAAGAGCGGCTGGCCCAAATCTATGGGCTCGGGATCCCTCTACAAGATCATCATCTCCGCCCCACTCCTCCTCGCCTAATCTTGGTGCGGCTGCTCAACAATCTTAGGCAGATTTACCTGAGCCGCGCCCAGCTAGAGCTTGCCTTGGCAGCAGTGGAGCGCATCTTGTTATTGATCCCAGAGTCCTTGCCCCACCTGAGGGATCGAGGCTTGCTCTGCTACCAGTTGGGGCGTTGGCAGCAGGCCCGTCAGGATCTGAGGCACTATCTCAAGCAGGCACCTTTCCACCCAGAGCTCAGCCACCCCGACGAGCGTTTAATCCGAGAGATCCTGCAAAGGCTAGAAGCTTACTCTGACTAAGGTCGAGTGCAACAATTGTTCGAAAAAATCCTCCCATCGAACGATTAGTTGATTACCTAGGCAATATGGGCCTCACCCAAGAGCTCACCTCGCCATCCTTAAGCAGCGCTGGGGCCTTTGCAAGAGTCTGAAGCGGCTTTCACTTCCTGACGAAGAATTGCCTCTACCAGCTCATCTAGGGCTTCCAAATCAGATAGACTGTAGCCTTTTTCCCAAAGGATTTTGTTGATGGTCAACTCCTGCTGTAGCGTCAGGGTCGAGGATTGTAAGACCTCACTAACGATCTCGCGAATGCTCATTACAACCTCACGATCTCAAAAGAGAATTTATTATCTTAGCTCACAAGTCCAGGATGCAAGAAATACTTGACGTAGCCATCGTGAGGATCACGTATTTTGGCCAAAATCTAGGGCCGCCTATGCTAGCTTTACTCAGGGAAATTGCCAATGGTACTTTCACGGGGCCTCGCTGAGGCTTGGGAGCTTCCCAGGGAGGCTTGTCCAGTTTGCCCTTCCCAATCTTTTGCGAAGGGGGTGCGAGTGATGGGTTCACCCGATAGCTGCTGCAGTTCTGGCGACTTTGGGGCCAGTCGCACCCCGAGTGGGTTGCTGGGTCTAGGATCCCGGAGGGCGGGCCACTAGTCTGTCAGTACTCTATTAGGATGAAGTGGGATCCTGTCGGCTACCGGGTTTTGTGGGGAATCCCAGTCAAATCGCAGGTGAGGTTGCAGCACCATGACATTGACGTGGCAAACGGATGGACAGACTTGGTTTCTTCTGCCTCCCCAACCCCGTGCCGTGATCCACTTTCTGGGCGGAGCGTTTGTAGGATCCGCCCCGCAATTTTTCTACAGCCGCCTGCTGGAAGAATTGGCCCGCATGGGCATGGCCGTTGTGGCTACCGCCTACACCACCGACATTGATCACGCTCAAATTGCTTTCAAGGCAGCCCAATCTTTCCATAGAAGCCTGCAGAGCAAAGGTTTGATGGGGTTGCCCCTCTTTGGCTTGGGCCACAGCCTTGGCGGTAAGCTGCAGATCCTCTCCTGCCTAGCCCTTCCTTCTTTGGGATCCCAGCGGCGCGGCAATATTTTTTTGGCCTACAGCAATGCCGGCTTGGAGCGGGCGCTGCCGCTGTTGCAGGTGTTGGTGCAAGCATGGCCTCAACAACAACTTAGCGATCTGTGGCGGATGTGGATGGGATCCTCTTCGCCGCCGGTGAATCTGTGGTTGGAGTTTGAGCCTTCTCCGGCAGAAACCAATCGCCTTATTGAGGAGCAGTATCCGGTTAGAAACAACCTGCTTGTAGAGTTTCAGCAGGATGATATTGACGATATTCCGCTGCTCTATCAACAGCTTCGCCGCAGGTATGGAGGCTACACCGAATGGCAACGCCTGGAGGGGGATCACTTAACCCCGTTGGGTTTCAGCTATCCTTTCCGGGTCGAGGGGGAGTTCAGTCCCATCGATGCCTTCGCACAGTTGTTTTATCAAAACTTACTAGCTCCTAACCAACGAATGATCCAGAGTATTCGAGCCTGGCTGGCAGCACAACTGGCTTAATCGAGCCAGCTTAGGTCGGAAAGGAGCTCCTGTGAGTGGGGAGACTGGGCCTGCAGAGAAAACAGCATCTGTAGAGTGTCGCTCATCAAGAAGTAACAGGTTAAAACACCACCGGCAGCCACGGCCACCAGCGTTCCTGCCAACATACGCGAGAACTCCTGACGCTGAAACGCCTGTTCCATCAAGCGCAGCGCCCAGAACCCCAGTAGGATCACAATGGCAAGGATGATCAACATATCGTAATCTAAGCTGTAACCTATTGTAACGAAGCTGTCCCTCGACTGCCATTGACAAAACCTGGTTAAAACCTAAAGAGTTCTCTGTCCTCTGCGGCCAACAACTCGTTGGCAGGATAGCGGCGGGCGTGGCCCCCTGTGGCCTCCAGCCCTTTTGGCTGGCCTTGTCTGAGGCTATAGGCCCCAAGGGGATCCCGCCGGCAAAGATTGCTGGGCGGCTGGGTGTTCAAGCGGCCTACACCTGTTGCCCCTTGGGGGAAGCGCCGGCAACTGTTGCAAGATCTGGAAAAGGAGAAAGCTTCTGGGCGGATCCTCGCTCCTCAGGCCAATCCTCTGCAGGATACCAAAATACATCGACCCGCTGGCGGCTGCTCGCATTTACCCAGAGGGATAGCTTGGTAGTCCCGTACTTGAGTGCGGGGCGGAAAAGCCCGCAAGCAACTTTAGTTGCTCATCAATGGTATAGTTGTCACCGAGGCGTGCTGTTCCCAGGCAAGCCCCTAATCACGGTGAAAAACCCGACCGGTGGCAAGGATCCGGGAAAGACTAACGTCTCATCCAACCTGCAAGGACTCTGTCCCGCTGACGCGAACAGAAAAGTCAGCAGAACCTGGGGGCTTTGCCTTAAGGAACTGTCTAGAGGCGTCTTGACAGTGCCTTTGCGAGTTCGTTTTTGAACTGCGTAAGAATCCCCTGCCTTTGGGCGGTGGGAGTATCAATCGATCTAACTGCTGCTCGAGAGGTGGGGTATGGTACGGCGAAGGCTGGCCTGTGCGGTTGGATCCCTGGCACTTCAGCGTTCTCTGCAGACCCCTTTGCAGCAGCGCAGCCGGGCGCTCAACCGTCGCCGCAAACTGATTTACCGCAGAACTCGCCTACTCTACCAGCGCAACTTGCCCCTTTACCTGCGCAATTTGTTGTTGCAGTACCGCACCAGCTTTATCTACAACCTCAAAGCTAGGCCCGTGATCAGAACTCGCTAGAGAATGTCGAGCTATCTTTTCACTCTCAGCGCAATAGTCTTCACAGCGCGAAAAATAGGCAGATGGCGACGGACATTGCCCTACCGGAAAAGCCTGGATTTATAGTCAAAAATTGTTCTCTGTAAGCCTTATCTCCCCCTTCCTTCTAAGAGAGAGGCTGGGCTCCCTCTGAGAGAAAAGAGTTGGAAGTGGGAGCCAAGCTAAGGCTACCGAATTGTGAAGCGGCCAACTCCTATCTTCTCGCCGTTGACCTGAACCTCGACACGGTAGCGCCCGGTGTAGGGTTGGCTGAAGCTGAGAAAGCCTCGCACCGTGTCGGCCAAGGGATCCCAGGGAAAATCAAACTTGCGGATCAGTTGCTCGCCCCCGGCTTCTCCGCCCTCGTAGTACCAAAGCATCTCCACCTGGGCGTTGGCAGGGAGGCTGCCCACCGGCAAAATGGCCCAGACTAGGGTATCGGTGGTCTTGAACTCGGTTGTGGCCTCGCTAGGGCTGCCGTCCCCCCGACCTCGGTGCAGGCTGATCACGCTTGTCCCCACCTCGTTTGGGGCCTTCTGGCTGTAGGTGCGGGCATCGGCTTGCGCTTCCTGACCGAGGCGCTCCAGCTCGGCCAGCAAATCTTCCTGCTGCTTCAGGGCATCGGTTGCTTCCTGCAGCCAGCGGGCGATCTGCCGCTCTGCGGTTGGGGCTTCTGGAGCTGGAGAAGAAGGCTTTCGGGCGACCCCCGTAAGGTTTTGGATGGGAAAGCCCCGAGCCGTCCCCACCTCGCTGCCCAGCAAGTTGAGCCAGCGACTCCGGATTGCGGGTGTCATCTCTGGCTTGGCGGCGTAGGCAATGCGCACAGGGCCGTCTGGGCCTTGGGTGATGCGGCCAATCTCATGCTCTTGGATCCCGGCAGCCTGCCCACGACAGCCGGCGCTACGGAACTCGTAGAGAACATCTTCCTCGCCCTCCCAATGAAACTCCCAAGTCATTTGGAGACAGTTGGCCAAGAGGTCATCCCGAAGGCGGTTGGCCACCAAGCGCGGCGATCCCTCGACATGAATGTCCATGACGGAGAGCATTTCACTCCAAGAGGACAAGCTCTCTCCAGGCCGTGTAAGAAGGGTTAGAGTAAGCCCTTCCAGGACTTGATGATCGGCGAAAACCCACTCCCCCAATCCTTCAATGAGGACATTTCCTGAGGCAATGAGGACATTTCCTGAGAGGCTGAGGTAAGGCGAGGTAAAGAGCAGGCCGGCAAAAAGGTTTAACATCATGATGATCCTCCCTACCAGGATTTGTACTGGGAAAGTTCTCAATCAGCTCGCCGGGCAAGCAATGAAAAACGACTGGACAAAGAAGCTAGAGTCTTCGTCATTACCTTTCACAAGGTTCACCTCAGGAGAATCTTGACAGATCCCTACAGCTTGATTTTGCTGGCCTTACCGAAAGATCCTTATGACCCCCTAGAATATCGGCCAGCATAGCACAGTTGAGCTCAATTCTGAAACCTACTTTGCAAGAATGCTGTATTTTTCTGATCAGTATATTCATTTACATTGAACAGATATCAGTCTGTTCGTTCAGACACTTAAAACCCTCCAGATAGCCCTCGCGAATTTGTCAACAATCGATCTCTTAGTCATCGGGGCTAGAAGAGGGGATTTTCCCGGTGATCAGCCAGTTATCCCCCACAGTCTGCAGTTGCAGCTCCAGCAGCTGCCAGCTCTGGTTCAGGTCAGGGATCCCTTCGCCTCCTACGGGGGTTGGGGCGTCGGCCCCGCCCAGGATCTTGGGAGCGATGAAGGCGGCCACTTTCTGGATGGCCCCATCCTTGAGGGCAGCCCAGGCTAGGGTGCCGCCGCATTCCCAGAGGGCGCTCAGACAGCCTCGCTCAAAGAGAACCTGCGCTGCTCGAGCCGGGGTTACTTGATCCAGGTGCAGCAGCTCCACCCCTTGCTGGGCCAGGGATCGCCAGAGGGGATGGGTCTCGGTGGCTTCTGTCATCACCAAAGTTGGCGCCTCCTCCACCTGCCAGAGGTGGGCCACGGGGGGTAGGTTTAGGGAGCGGCTGAGAGCCACCCGCAGGGGCTGGGATCCTTGAAAATCCGGCAGGCGGCAGGTCAGGCGGGGGTTGTCGTGCCAGACAGTTTTCGATCCTACGATGACCGCGTCGTGCCAGGCCCGCTGGCGGTGAACCCACTCTCGCGCCAGGGGGTTGCTAATCCACTGGCTGTGGCCGGTGACGGCAGCGCTCTTGCCGTCTAGGGTCATGGCGTATTTGAGCAGGCCAAAGCACTGCTTCCGCACAATGGCAAAGGCAAAGCCCTCGTTGAGCTCTTGGCACTCCCGCTCCAGCACTCCCACGGTTACCTCGACCCCGGCCTCCTGCAGGCGGCGGATCCCTTTGCCGGCCACCAGCGGGTTGGGATCCTGCATCCCCACCACCACCCGCCGGATCCCGGCAGCCAGGATGGCCTCAGTACAGGGAGGGGTGCGCCCGTAGTGGTTGCAGGGCTCTAAGTTGACGTAGAGGGTGGCGCCCTTGGCCAGGGATCCCGCCTGCTGCAAGGCCAACACCTCGGCGTGGGGCTGGCCGGCTCCCGGATGAACGCCTTCCCCCACCGCCTGATCCCCCCGGACAACAACGCAAGCTACCCGCGGGTTAGGGGAGGGGCGCTGTGGTGTGGAGCGAGCCAAAAAGAGGCAGCGTTCCATCCACTGCCGGTCACACTCTAGGGGCATGGGAGGAGGCCTGGGCCTGCACCGTTTAGGCCAGCATTGCAACAACCCGTGCCTCGAATTCTATCGGCTTCTTGGCCCAGGGATCTATCTCGCCGGCGGCA
>NZ_JANSIR010000007.1:4378-12370 GCF_047462155.1 Synechococcus sp. OH2 | reverse complement strand
CCCAGCGGGGCGGCTTTGGTAAGCTGGTTACGGCTTTGGCAGCAGGGATCCCATGGACAGCCTCCAACTCTGGCAGCGCTACTGCGATTGGCTTTACTACCACCCTGAGCTGGAAATTTTTGTGGATATCAGCCGCATCCGCTTTACCCCTGCCCAAGTGGAGGCGCTGCGGCCTCTCTTTGCCCAGGCCTTTGCCCAGATGCAGGCTCTAGAAGCCGGGGCCATCGCTAACCCCGACGAAGGCCGCCAGGTGGGCCACTACTGGCTGCGGTCGCCAGAGCTGGCCCCCACGCCGGAGATCCGGCAGGCAATTCAGGAGTGTATTGAACAGGTGGAGACCTTTGCAGAAAAGATCCACCGCGGCACAATCCCGGCTAGTGGGGGAGGATGTTTCACCGAGCTGCTCTGGCTTGGCATTGGCGGATCGGCCCTGGGGCCGCAGTTTGTGGCCGAGGCCCTGGCTCCGCTGCAGCCGCCCTTGAACATCCACTTCATCGACAACACGGATCCCGACGGGTTTGATCGCGTGCTGGGGCGGCTAGCGGACAAACTGGGACAAACCCTAGTAATTGTTGCCTCCAAGTCCGGCAGCACACCTGAGTCGCGCAATGGCTTGGTGGAGGTGGCGCTGGCCTACCAGAAGGCCGGGATCCCCTTTCCTGCTCATGCGGTGGCCATCACTGGGCCTGGCAGCCAATTGGAGCAGCAGGCACGGCAGGAGGGGTGGCTGGCAATTTTTCCCATCTTCGACTGGGTGGGGGGGCGCACGTCAGAAACCTCGGCGGTAGGCCTGTTGCCGGCGGCGCTGCAGGGGATTGATATCCGGGCTTTGCTGGCCGGGGCCGCCACCATGGATGAGGCCACCCGCGTACCCCATCTGGAGCGCAACCCCGCTGCCCTCTTGGCCATGGCCTGGTACATCGTCGGCGAGGGGCGGGGGCGCAAGGATATGGTGGTTTTACCCTACAAAGATCGCCTGGCGCTGTTTAGCCGCTACCTGCAGCAGTTGGTGATGGAATCCCTGGGCAAGTCCCACGACCTAAAGGGCAACCTGGTGGAGCAGGGCCTAACCGTCTACGGCAACAAGGGCACCACGGATCAGCACGCCTACGTGCAGCAGCTGCGGGATGGTCTCAACAACTTCTTTGTGACCTTCATCGAGGTGCTCCAGGATCGCGAGCCCGGGATCCCTTCCCCCTTTGTAGAGCCCGAGGTAACCAGTGGCGACTACCTAGACGGCCTGCTGCAGGGCACCCGCCAAGCCCTCTACGAAAACGGGCGCGACTCCATTACCGTAACCCTGCCGCGGGTGGATGCCCGCTCCGTGGGAGCCCTGATTGCTCTCTACGAACGGGCAGTGGGCCTCTACGCCTCTCTCATCCAGGTCAACGCCTACCACCAGCCGGGGGTGGAAGCGGGCAAGAAAGCAGCCAACGCCGTCCTGCAGCTCCAGCGTCAGGTGCTGGAGGTGATGCGAGAGCAAAAGGGATCCCTGACCTTGCCCCAGTTGGCGGAAAAACTGGGCTGCCCGGAGCGCGTCGAAACGCTGTACTGGATTGTGCGTCATCTGCATGCCAATGGCCGCGGCTTGGTTTTGGTGGGGGATCCCGGTCGACCGCTGGAGCTGAGCATCCAGCCCCGGCCCGCCTAAGCCTGCTGTTGCCTGGATGGGGTGCGAGGGCTGGAGCCGGCCAATCTGTACCTCACCTTAAGCTCCTCCAGAGCAGCCGGCCTACCTGTCTAGGATTGAGCAAGAGCCCACTGCAGGAGGAGACGATGGATCAACCTGCCGCCGTCCTGCCTTTACAAACCCCAAAAGATGTCTCCATCGAGGACATTGAGCAGGAGCTGAACAAGATCTGGTCTTCCAAAGGAGAGAGCGTCGCTGCCCGCGCCGCCACCTTTACCCTGGTGGTGTATGAATCGCTAGACGATGCCCTGTTGCTGCCCTCGCCTACCGTCGAGGCCATCGCCACCCAGAACCCCTGCCGCGTCATCGACCTGCGGGCCAAACGGGAGGGAGCCGCAGAGGACGCCATCGAGGCCCAGGTAGCCGCCTATTGCCCGGTGACCCGTGAGCAGCGCAGCTCACTGGTGTGTTGCGAATACATCACCCTGAAAGCGCCGGAAGCAGCTCTTGTACGGGCTTGCAGTACTGTTGCCTCGCTACTGATCCCCAACTTGCCCACTTTCTTGTGGTGGCAAGGAAACCTGGACTTAAACAGCTTGCTGTTTCAAAAGTTGGTGGCCCTGAGCAACCGGGTCATTGTCGATTCGCGAGGCTTTGTCAATCCTGAGGAAGACCTGCAGGAAATGGACCTTCTCATCCGCGAGGGCCACCACTGCGGGGATCTCAACTGGCGCCGGCTGCTGCCCTGGCAGGAGCTTACTGCCCAAGCCTTCGATCCCCCCGACCGGCGGGAGTCGCTGTACTGGATAGATCAGGTAACGATTGACTACAAAGCCGGCAATCCCTGCCAGGCTCTCCTTTTCTTGGGCTGGCTAGCCAGCCGGCTAGGGTGGACGCCCACCGAGCGAGCCCAGACTCAGGAACATGACTATGAGATTGACCGCATCCGCTTCCAAACCCAAACAGGAAGCGAGGTGAGGGCAGAATTGGCTGCCGTACCTTTGGCTTCCGAAATGAGCCAGCCGGGGGATCTCATCGGGCTGCGCCTCACCTCCAGCAACCAGGAAGTTGACGCCTGCACCGTGCTCTGTTCGGAAACCACGGGGTGCATGCGCATGGAGGCCATGGGAGGTGCCCAGAGATGCGTGGTTCGCCAGGTGGCCCCCCTGGAGCACGATTCCCTAGAAACGCTCCTGGCTGCCGAGTTGCAGCGGCCTGGCCCCGACTATCTTTACGAAGAAACCCTGGGGGTAGTGGCCCAGATCCTCAAGTTGCAGAGAAGCTAAAGGACAGGGTAGAGTCCCAAACTCCTTCGCAAGGGTCTTGCAACTCCCCGTTTGGCCAGCGAAAGCCTTGACTTCTCAGGCCACCTTGAGAGATTTCCTGTTGAAGCCAGCTCAGCGCAGCCCTAGGACAGAAGCCAGCACGCTGTGGCCTACCAGCGCTTCCACTGCAATGCTGATGGCAAATCCCAGCATGGCCAAACGCCCGTTCCACCGCTCAGCTTGCTCAGTCCAGCCAATTTCCCACGTGGGCGGAGCCTCGTACTGAGGCACATATCGCGGACGGGCAGCACCCTCCCAGCCCGCAGGGCGCTTGGAGTTGAAGAAAGCTATCGAACCGATGGCAATAGCAGCCACCAGCCCGCTCACCATAACGGCAATGTAGGGAAAGAAGGGGTTGTCGAGTGTCATCGGCCTGTTCTGCTGAGTCGAAAAGCCAACAGCTTGAGTGGTGAGCCGATCGGGCAGCCCCCAGATAGGAGGCCCGACCCGGCGTTTGCGTAAAACGAGGTTCTGAACTATTGCAGTCCCAGCCACTGGGCAAGAGTGGTGGCGAAAACACTGTGGCCCACCAGTGCCTCTGTGGCAACGCTGATCACCAAACCCACCATGGCCAGGCGGCCATTCCAACGCTCCGCTTGCTCCGTCCAGCCCGGGATCCAGTCGTTGGTGGTGTCGTAGTATTGGGCCACAGAAGCGGAGTCGAGGCGAGAAGGGATCCTAGGAGAGGATTGCATAGGTGATGCCTTGTAACTGGATGTAAACAAACTTAACATCAAATTACAGTCCGTGACAACTCTCTTCTGCCGGCAAGGGAGAGTTTTCGGGGCGGCTGGCCAGAGCAATGCCATACTGAGGGAGGTAGGCTTCTGCGCAGACTATGGCGGTATCCCCTCTTTCTTCTCCCAAGCTGGAACAGGCTTTTGACACCGCTGCCGACCTAGCTGCCCAGGTGCGGTTGGATTTTCCAATCCTGCAGCGCCAGATCAACGGCCAGCCGCTCATCTACTTTGACAACGCGGCCACTTCTCAGAAGCCGCTGGCGGTTTTGCAGGCAATGGATCACTACTACCGCCACAGCAACGCCAACGTACACCGGGGGGTGCATACCCTGGGCAACGAAGCTACGGAGGCCTACGAGGGGGCGCGGGAGAAGATTGCCCGCTTTGTCCATGCGCCTTCCCCGCAGGAGCTCATCTACACCCGCAACGCCAGTGAGGCCATTAACTTGGTGGCCTACAGTTGGGGCATGAGCACCTTAGAGCGGGGGGATGAGATTATCCTGTCGGTGATGGAGCACCACAGCAATTTGATCCCCTGGCAATTCGTGGCTCAGAAGACGGGGGCCTGCCTCAAGTTCATCCGCATCACGGCCGAGGGTGAGTTGGATCTGGAGCACTACCGCTCTTTACTCGGCAATCGCACCCGGCTGGTGGCGGTGACCCACGTCTCCAACATGCTGGGATCCATTAACCCTGTTCAGGAGGTGATTGAGCTAGCCCATCACTATGGGGCTAAGGTGCTTCTGGATGCCTGTCAAAGTGTGCCCCACATGCCAGTGGATGTGCAGGCCCTGGATTGCGATTGGCTGGCCTTTTCTGGCCATAAGATGTGCGGTCCCACAGGCATTGGGGTGCTCTACGGCAAACGGGAGCTGCTGCGGGCCATGCCGCCCTTTTTGGGTGGGGGCGAGATGATTGCCGAGGTGGACTGGGATCACGCCACGTATGCCGATATCCCCCACAAGTTTGAGGCAGGCACACCGGCCATTGCCCAAGCGGTGGGTTTGGGGGCAGCCGTCGACTACTTAAGCCAGATTGGGCTAGAGCGCGTGCATGCCCATGAGCAAAAGCTAACCGCTCGCCTCCTGGAAGGGATCCAGGGCATTCCAGGCATTACAGTCTATGGTCCCAAGGATCCGGCGCGCCGGGCAGGGCTGGTCAGCTTTGCGGTGGAGGGCATTCACCCCCACGATCTGTCCACGCTGCTGGATGAGCAGGGGATTGCCATCCGGGCTGGCCACCACTGCACCCAGCCGCTACACCGCCACTTGCAGGTGCAGTCGACAGCCCGGGCCAGCGTTTACCTCTACAACACCCTGGCCGAGGTGGATCGCTTCCTGGAGGTGCTGGCAGAGGCGGTGGCGTTTTTCAGAGAAGCCTTGGGGTAAAGGTGCGGGGGGTCCATCGCCGAGGAAGTCGATGCTGAGCCCACATCGCCCAGCTGAGCCGGAAAGCGGGGGGAGCTCCCCAATGCTCTACCGCCGCTTTGGGAGCACGCAGCAGCTCATGTCGGCTTTTTCTTTGGGCAGTATGCGCCTGGTCAACGTGCCACCAGAACAGGCCCAGGCCACGGTGGCAGCGGCGCTAGAAGCAGGGATCAACCACCTAGAAACGGCGCAGGCCTACGGCCAGGCCGAGGTGCTTTTGGGGGAAATCTTGCAGAGTCTGGCGGTGCCGCGGCAGCGCTTGATCCTAACCACCAAGCTCACGCCTGGCGAGAGGCTGCGGGAACGGCTGGAGGGATCCCTGCAGCGGCTGCGGGTGGAGTACTTGGATCAGTTTGCCTTCCACGGCATCAACCTACCCGAACACCTGGAGTGGGTACTGCAGGAGGGCTTGCCGCTCCTTAGGCAGGCGCAGCAGGAGGGCCTGGTGCGCTACATCGGCTTTTCCACCCATGGATCCCTGGAGCTAATCCTGCAGGCCATCCAGACAGGCCATTTTGACTTTGTGAATTTGCACTACCACTTTTTCCAGCAGCGCAATGCCGCGGCCCTGGAGGCGGCAGCCCAGCAGGATATGGGGGTGTTCATCATCTCCCCCGCCGACAAGGGGGGGATGCTCTACCGCCCGCCCCAGCGCCTGCAGGAGAGCTGTGCGCCCTTTAGCCCCTTGGAGTTTGCCTACCGCTTTTTGCTGGCGGATCCCCGTATCCATACCCTTAGTTTGGGCGTTACCCATCCCAGCGAGCTGCAGACAGCCCTGGCAGCCCTGCGGGATCCCGAGCGTTGGTGGACAGAGGGCCTGCAGGTGCAGGAGCGGCTGCGCCAAGCAGAGCAAGAACGCCTGGGATCCAGTCGCTGTAGCCAGTGCTATGCCTGCTTGCCCTGCCCAGAAGGGCTCCACATCCCAGAGGTGCTGCGGCTGCGCAACTTGGCCATTGCCCATGAGATGACCGAGTTTGCCCAGTACCGCTACAACATGTTTGGCCAGGCGGGGCACTGGTTTCCAGGAGTGCCTGCCGACCGCTGCAGCGAGTGCGGCGACTGTCTGCCCCGCTGTCCGGAGCACCTGCCGATCCCAGAGTTGTTGGCGGAAACTCACCGCCTTTTGCACCGCTCTCCCATCCGGCGGCTGTGGGAGTGAGAGAGGGGAGTTCAAGACTCTAGCGCCGTTTGCCGCGCAGGGTTTTGGTGCGGTTTTGTACCTGTCTCACGAACAAGGGCAGTAGCTGTTCCTGAATGTAGGCAAAGGCTGCCGGGAGGCCTTCTCTTTCGTAGATGAGGCCGATTTCTGCTTCCACCTGGGTGGGATCCCGGAGAGCCGACAAAAATTGGTTGGAAGTGAGCCAGGTGAAGAGTTCGGCGCGGCTAAGATCGCAGCCGGGAGGGGAAGGCACCTGCCAGTCGGGCGGTGGGCCGAGCAACCACTGGCGGGCAAATAGGCTCAGCACTGCATCTCCCAGCCACGCCTTGTCCCGCCGAGATCCCTCGTCCAACTGGGTCACCTGCTGTCTGATGGTCGAAGAAAATTGGGATCCGGGCACCATGGGAGCTTGGCAGCACTTAGGAGGAGCGGCAAGGGCAGCAGAGCTTCCCTGTCTCATTCTAAGATGGGGTCTGGCCCACCCTCAGCAGGTAAAGGGGTGGAGTTGGATGTTTTGAGGATCCCAGGGCATGTTGTTGGAGCTCACCCCAGAAGAGTGCGAGTCGGTGATCCCGCTGGTGCCTACGCGGCTCCAGTACGCAGCTTACTGGAGCGATGCCCTCAACAGCGTAGGCCGGATCATTACAGCCATTTTGGTGGGCGTAGCGCTGCTGGTGCTGTCTCGCGCTTTTGGCGAGGGATCCTTCCTGGGGGCGGTCTCCTTTCTGGCGGGGTTTCTCTCGTTGCTCTATCCCTTTCTGTGGGGGCCGCTGTACACCATCTCCCGCCGGCAGCTAGCCTTTCGCGAGATCCCGTACGGAGGACTGTTTTTTGGGCAGGTGTTGAGCACCCGCCGCTATGAGGTGGTGGTGGAAGAGCGGGAAAAGGTGGGTGAAGACGGGCAACTCTATATCGAAGAAGTGCGCGAGCGCCAGTTTGAGATGGAAATTGGCGATGAAACAGGAGTCCTCTACCGAGTGCGGGCCAGGGACGATCCCCGCTACCGGCGAATTGTTAAAAAACAATCGGTGCTGGCGCTGGTGAAGGCCTATTCGCGCGATCTGCGGCGCCGGCCGACCTTGAGCGAAGTCTACGTGGTCAAGCTAGGGGAATGGGTGGGAGATGTCTCCTATCTGGATCGGGAGGCGTTTTTGGAGTTGGCCGACGAGCTGCTGGCGCTCGAGCTAGGACCGGAGGCAAAAGCATAGGGAGGTCGGAGGCAAGCGATGTCGGAGGCTGGAATCACCCGCGCGGCTTGGATCGTGGCGGCCTTGGTGGTGTCGGCAGCCCTGGGGCCGCGGTTGGCTCTACCTTTGTCTGGGATGGTGGGCTTGGTGATTGTCGAACAAGTGGCCTTTGGGGGGCGGCTCTCAGGGTTGCTGGGCGCGCTCCTGGATTGGGCTTCTCCAGCCTATCGGCGGCGGGTCATCTGCCACGAGGCAGGACACCTTTTGGTGGCCCACCTGCTAGGGATCCCCTTGCGCGGCTACGTGCTGGGCCCCTGGCAGGCTTTCCGACACGGGATCCCCGGCTACGGGGGAGTGGAGCTGGATCAAGCCCCCATGCGCACCTGGGAAGCCCAGGGGGGCATCCCCTGGGCAGATCTAGAGCGCTACGGCCTGTTTTGGATGGCAGGGGCTGCCGCGGAGTCTCTCCAGTATGGCCAAGTGGTGGGGGATGAGGAGGATAGACAACAGTTGGCCAAGCTGCT
>NZ_JANSIR010000007.1:0-4219 GCF_047462155.1 Synechococcus sp. OH2 | reverse complement strand
CCGCTTTCTCCGCCAGAGCCAGGCCTTGTTGCAAGCTCACCCCGAAGCCTATGCCGTTGCCGTCCGGCACCTAGAGCAGGGATCCCCCCTCCAAGACTGCCTAGCTGCCCTTGCGGCCAGCTTGGAGGAGCGGCGTCAACAACCTCCCTCGCCCTCTTCTGAAACCTCTTGCTGATACACTGTGACATACGAAAAAAGCTCGGGATCCCCCAGGCTCGGGATCCCAGCGATTGACTATATCGTTGTGTCGCTTAGGGAGGATCCGTCTTGCGCCCCATCCTCATTGCCGGCAACTGGAAAATGCACAAGACTCAGGCTGAGGCTCGCCAGTTTCTGCGCGAGTTTGCTCCGGCTCTGCAAGCGTCGTCTGTAGGGGCGACGCCGCAGCGGCAGATCATCCTCTGCGTGCCCTTCACAGACCTGGCTGTGGTGGTAGAAGAAACGCGGGGATCCGGCATTGCTGTGGGAGCCCAGAACCTGCACTGGGAGGATCAAGGGGCGTTTACGGGAGAGATCTCCGGCCCCATGCTGGCAGAGCTGGGGGTGCGCTACGTGATCGTCGGCCACAGCGAGCGGCGGCAATACTTTGGCGAAACCGATGAAACCGTCAACTGGCGCTTGGCAGCGGCCCAGCGGCACAGGCTCACTCCTATCCTCTGTGTGGGGGAAAGCTTGCAACAGCGGGAACAGGGCCTAACCGAGTCCTGGATTGTGGGACAGTTGGATCGCGCCTTGCCAGGGATCGATCTGCAAAACCTCGTGATTGCCTACGAGCCAATCTGGGCTATTGGCACGGGGAAAACCTGTGCAGCGGCTGAGGCCAACCGCGTCATCGGCCTTATACGCCAGCATCTGGGTGCCGACCACCTGCCCATCCTCTACGGTGGCTCCGTTAAAGCCAGCAATATTGACGAGCTGATGGCCCAGCCGCAGATTGATGGTGTCCTGGTGGGGGGCGCTAGCCTCGATCCCCAAGAGTTTGCCCGCATTGTCAACTTCCAGACCCTAACCCCTGCTGCAGCGGCTCCCTAGGCTCCTCAGCGAGATTGCCCCCACAGCAGAGCCACCGGGAAAGACTTGAGGACGGCGCCCACTGGCAAGGTGTCGCCAGCTGGGATCCCTTCTTGGGTGAGGCCGTTCACCCAGTCCAGCCGCTTCCAGCGCGGCAGCTGAATTTCCGTATCTTTCCAAACCAATTCCCCTAGGGGATCCTGCGTCTCGTCAATTAAGGAGGTTAAGAAGCGGGGCGCCACCACCAGGACGACTTGTTTGTCGTGCTGACGGGCAAAAGCGATGACGTGGTTGGCATAGGAGCCGCTTACTTGCAGGGGGATATAGCTGCCTTCCAGAAACAGTTGCGGCTGTTCCTGACGGCCCTTTAGCATCTGATGGATGAGAAACAGCTTAATGCGGCCGTCATGGCGGTGGAGCAGAAGATCTTGGATCAGTTGCAGGGAATCCTGCTTAATTCGCCGCTGGATTTCCTCGAGGTAAGCTAGGCGACGGGAAAAGTCCACGGGCCGACGATTGTCGGGATCTACCATACTGAGATCCCACAGCTCCGTGCCCTGGTAGATATCCGGGATCCCAGGGCTGGTGAGCTTCAGCAGGGTTTGAGAGAGAGAGTTAAAGATGCCAAAGTGGGCAATTTTGCGCTGAAAGGGCAGGAAAGACTCCAGGAAGGGGCTTGAGGACTGCAGGATCTGATCGATGAAAGCAAGGGTGGCTTCTTCATATTCGGTATCGGGGCGAAGCCAGGCAGTGTGAACTTTGGCTTCCCGAACCGCTTTAATGGCGTAGTCTTTAACTCGCTGGATAAAGGTGGGAACTTCCTCCGGCTGAAAGGGATAGGAGCCGATCAGGGTCTGATAAAGAAAATACTCGTCGTTGCGATCCGGCAGCTCCAAACGCTTCGCTTGCTTGCTGCGGACTTTGTAGCCAAGATTCAACTCATGCCAGAGTTTAATGTGCTTCTCCCACTCGGCGGGGATTTCCGAAAGCACATTCAGGCGGGCCCGCACATCCTCGCCGCGTTTGGTGTCATGGGTGGAGGAAGCATTCATTGAGAAGGGCCACTGGGCTGCTCGTTCTTGGTTAAAGCGATGGAACTCTTGGACAGAAATGCCAAAACGACACAGATCCCCACCCACTTCGTTTAGGGATAGCAGCCGATTGTAAACATAGAAGGCCGTATCCTCTACCCCTTTGGCCATGAGAGGGCCGGCCAACTGTTGCAGCCGCATAGCAAAGTAGATTTGCTCGTTTTTCTCTTCCTCTGAGACGTTTTCAGGGAACTCAAGGCAGAGAAAGCGCTGCAGGAAATTCAGCTCGTTGACCAGAATGGGCAGGTTCTCCTTAGCTTTCTCTACAGCTTGACGGATAGCCTGTTGACCTTCTGGGCTGAGGATCCCTTCATGGATGTAGACCCGGTAGACTGGGAAACACACCAAAACCTCTGCCAGGGCTCGGCGCAAGCTGTAGAGGGTAAAGTCGTTGGCGTAGCGGTGATGGCTGGTAATCTGCTTGAGCAAAAAAGCAAGGTTGTCCATGTCCCCTGCCAGGTTGCGCTCGATAATCAGCCGTTTTTTATCTTCGATAACTTGTTCTGGTGACTGTTGTAGGTTGGTGAAATCTTGATACAGAGCACTGAAGGCTTCTGCATTCTCCGATTGGCAAAAGATGCCATTAAGCTTAGCTAAAAAGTCGTAACCCGTTGTGCCTTGAACTGGCCATTGCTGAGGTAGCTTCTCATTAGCTTCTAGTATTTTTTCTACCACGATGTAGAGATCTGGGCAGCGTTCTCGCAGACGATGGAGATACTCCTCTGGGTTAAATAAGCCATCGATGTGGTCAATGCGTAAGCCCGTAAAGCGCCCCTGTTCTGAAAGCTTGAGGATGAGCTGGTGTGTTTTGCGAAATACTTCGCGATCTTCCATCCGCAGCGAGATCAGATCGTTGATGGTAAAAAAACGACGATAATTGATCTCCTCAGCACCCACCTTCCAGAAAGAAAGGCGGAAGTTTTGTCGCGCCAAAAGGCTGTCCAACAAGTCAAAGCTTGAGGGATCCCCTGGCTTGCCGTTAAAAATGGCAATGTTCTCGTCAAAAAAGTTCTGAATATGTTGGCTAGAGGTGTAGAGCTCCCATAGGGAGTGCTTGGCAAAGTTAATCTGATCGGTGCGCTCTAGAAGATCTTCTTTGCTAGGGATGAATTTAAGACTGAAGAGGATCCCGAGTAATTTGATGTAATCGGGGTGGCTGCGTCCTAGTTTTCGTCTTAGTTTGCCCAAGTTGTAGGTAAAAACATCGGCATAGGTATCAATATTTAGAGGAAATCTCAAGTTATAGTAGTTGATGCTAAGGCCATCAGCGTCGTAACGGAGCTGGATTTGTCCAGACTCCAAGCATTTATCGTAGAAGTCACCCAAAAAAGGTGCCAAGATCCTTCCCTTAATACCTAGATAAGAATGGTTCCAGTTGACATCAAAGTAATCGATGAAGTCTGAGTTAGGGCCACTTTCCAAAACATCCATTAACATTTGATTTTGGCCGTCGTAGGCCATGTGGTTGGGCACAATGTCTTGGATCCAGCCGATTCCCTGCCGGTTGAGGGTTTCCCACAAGAGTTCAAACTTTTCACTCCCCCCTAGCTCCACGTTGATCTGCCTGGGATCCACGACGTCGTAGCCATGGGTGCTGCCCTTGCGGGCCTGAAAGATGGGAGAAGCATACAGATCGCTGATGCCCAGCAACTTCAGGTAGGGGACAATTTGCCGCGCTGCCTCAAAGTCAAATCCAGCGTGAAACTGAATGCGATAGGTGGAAGTCGGGATCCGCATGGCGACCTCAAAACGACGACAAGGTGGCTCAGCCCATGACCAGAAGGGATGTTTCCAGGGTAGCGGCTAAGATCAGGGGATCCTGGATAAAGATCGGCCAGACCCTAGATAGGTGTTCAGGGGCACAAGAGTGCCCAAGTGCAGACAATGATGCTAAACCAGGCAGCGGCGAGATGGGCAACGATTGTTCTCCTGCCCGTCTGCGTCTGATGCAGCAACGCCTGGAGGAGATTTTGCTGGAGGCCAGCAGCTCCCAGCCCCAGGTCAGCCTGGAGATCCCTGCTCCTCCCAGTCCGGATCCCTTGGCGGCTCCTCTGCCAGCCCATACTTTTCTCAACGTAAGGCGCGGGATTCCCCACCCGGGTGGGGAGGGATAGCGC
>NZ_JANSIR010000006.1:19044-20994 GCF_047462155.1 Synechococcus sp. OH2 | reverse complement strand
TCCCTTGGGCAGCACCTTCTCGGTACCCCAGAGGGCCACGGGGAGCAGAGGTGTCTGGGTGCGCGCTGCCACCAAGGCAGCCCCCAGGTGAGGCTGGGGAATGCGGCCATCGGGGGTGCGGGTGCCGTTGAGAAAGATCCCCACCGCCCATCCCCGCGCCAGGGCTGCTTCCGTGGCTCGCAAGGCGGCGCGGTCAGAGCCGCCTCTCTTGACCGGGTAGGCCCCGTAGAGCCGGATCACCTGCTTCAGCGCTGGCACCCGAAACAGCTCTTCCTTGGCCATGAAGGCTACAGGGCGGCGCACTGCATTGGCCACCAGCGGCGGATCCAAGTGGCTGGCATGGTTGCTGACAATGATCAGGGATCCCTGGCGAGGCACGTTTTCCTGGCCATAGGTGCGGCCAAAATACAGTCCCCGAAACAGCGGATTGACCACCAGCCACTTGAGCAGCCAGTAGGTCAACCAATCCTGGCGGCGATAGCCCATCTGGACGATTTCCCAACTTGGGGGTAGCTCCCTCTTTGAGTGTAGGGGAAAGCGGGGGATCCCCAGCGACTTTGGAGATAGGTTTTCCTGAGACCTTCACTTAGGGTGGGATGCGGTGAGGGCCAGGAGTATGTCACCTCTCCAGATCAGGATCCTCGCCCAAAGCCCGCAACCTTTCCGCCAGACGCTCAGCCCGTTGGCGCTCCTGTTCGGCTCGTTGGCGTTCCAGCTCGGCCCGCTGGTGCTCCCGCTCGGCTCGTTGGCGTTCCAGCTCGGCCCGCTGGCGCTCCCGCTCGGCTCGTTGGTGCTCCAGCTCGGCCCGCTCATCTCCCGTCAACAGCAACTGCCCTTGGGCGTCGCACCAGCGCAGCCAGCGGGCTTGTTTCCCCTCGAAAACTCCGTCCCACAGCCTCAGGCCCAGCTCCACCTGTTCCAGCCAGGTCTCGGTCATTTCCGCATAGTGGCGGCCTCGCAGCTCGAAAATGCGCAGCTCCTCTGGCCCCAGCTCGTGGTTGGGATCAAAAACCACGTAGTAGCTGACCCGCATCTGCTCGTAGCGACTGAGCTTGCCCCCTAGCTCGTCGCCTTCGCGGTTGGAGACAATCTCAATCACCACATCCGGCGGCTTGTCAAATTGCCAGAGCAGATAGCACCGGTTCTGCTTCTCCCACCATTGTTCCGGCACCGTGACATCCAGGCTGAGAAAAACATCCGGCACGATGGGAGGTCGGTTAGGGGTGGTGTAGATGCCCACATTGGCTGCTGCCAGGAAGGTTTTGTGGGGCAGAGAGCTGTAGAGTGCCCCCGTCAGGAGACGCTGCTGCTTTTCAGAGGCAAAGTTATCCACCGGGGTATCGTCCTCAGTGACCAGATCAGCGATGTCGGGCAGCAGCAGTTCAGTATCCATGGGCGAAGGCAGTCGGGGATGTCGACATCTTAGCCGTTTCCCCTACTTTTTGCCGCAGAGGACAAGGGCGGCAAAGCTGGCCGCTCTCCAGAAGGGATCCCGCCCGGAGAATGGGGTATCACGGCAAAAGGGATCTCTTTGAGGAAGAACCTTGAACTGTGACGTTTTGGTGATTGGCTGTGGCGTGGTGGGCTGTGCCATCGCCTACGAGCTGTCTTCCGCAGGGCTATCAGTGGTTGGGATCGACGCCAAGGATCCGGCCTCAGGCGCCACGGGCGCGTCACTGGGGGTGTTGATGGGGATCTGCAGCCGCCAGCCGGATGGGGAGGTGGTGCAGTTGCGCCTGAAAAGCCTGGAGCAGTTTGATCCCTTGATTGCCCGGCTGGAAGCGGACTTGGGTCGGAATTTGCCCGTCAATCGGCACGGCATCCTCAAGCTCCTTCGGGAGGAGGAAGTGGACGCTTGGCAAGCAACCCTGGCGGCTCGGCGGCAAGCAGGTTACCGCCTGGAGCTGCTTAGCCCCGGCGAAGTGGGATCCCTGCAGCCGGGCCTGCGCG
>NZ_JANSIR010000006.1:15248-18942 GCF_047462155.1 Synechococcus sp. OH2 | reverse complement strand
GGGCCCTCTACTCGCCCCAAGATCGGCAGATCCAACCCCGCCTCCTCACGCAGGCGCTTGTGGAAGCAGCCCAGCGTAGAGGCTGCCGCTTTTTCTTTCACCAGCCGGTTCAGAAGATGCAGCGCAGCCCGGATCCTCCCTTTCGCCTGCAGGCAGTTTATACGCCGGCCTTTACCTTCTCGGCAGGCTATGTCGTTCTCGCTGCCGGCCTGGGCAGCTCCCCTTTGGCTGAGGAGCTGGGGTTGCAGATACCGCTGCAGGCTGTCAAGGGCCAGGCCCTGCGGATCAAAGCCGCTGGGATCCCTCTGGGGCCGGTCGTGAGCGCCGCGGATCTGCACCTGGTTCCCCTCGGCGATGGATCCCTGTGGGTGGGGGCAACCGTGGAGTTTCAGGCCACCCAGCCTGAGCCGACGCTGCTGGCCTTACAGGATCTGCTGGCCCACGCCATCCAGCTTTGCCCGGCCCTAGCCGAAGCCACCCTGCTGGAGCACTGGGCCGGCCATCGACCCCGACCGCTGGGGCAGCGTGCCCCCATCCTGGGGCCGGCTCCCGGCTATGTCAATCTTTTTGTTGCCACTGGCCACTACCGCAATGGGGTGTTGCTAGCCCCGATTAGCGCCGCCGTCCTGAGAGATTTGGTGCTGAAAGGGAAAACAGCCCTCTGCGATCTAAGCGCTTTTGCCCCAAGACCTAAACAGGGCTGAGCGGGCCTATCCCCTGAGGGATCCGGACTTATGTCAGAATAGAAGGCTGCCCGGCTCAGGCCGAGCCAGCGTGTGACCTGTCGAGTCCTGCAAAGGAGAAAAGAGCCTTGCCGAAACTTGCCCTAAAAGCTCTCTGGCTGGAAAACGATTTGGCCATTGCCGTGGATCAGGTGGTGGCCAAAAACCGCAGCCCCCTCACCCGCTACTTCTTCTGGCCGCGAGATGACGCCTGGGAACAGCTCAAAGCTGAGCTGGAGAGCAAAACTTGGATCAGCGAGGAAGATCGCATCACTCTGCTCAACCAAGCCACTGAACTGATCAACTACTGGCAAAACGGCGGACGCGAGCGCCCCATCAGCGAAGCCCAAGCCCAGTTTCCCGACATCCTCATCGGTGGCAACGCCTAACTCTCCCATCCCTGCTAGGGCCGCGACTCCAAACTCAACTCATCTTGCTGGGGATCCCGCTTTTGGGTTAGATTAGCACTCGAGGTTTCAGAGTGCTAACTCTGCACTCGGCCAAGCCGATGGATCGCTGGGGCTCTTCTGGGATCCCACTCTGCCTAGCAGCACTCAGCGCTAAGTAGCCCAGTTAAAATTACGAGGATCGCGGATTCTATGGCCAAGCAGATTCTGTTTAAAGAAGAGGCCCGCAAGGCATTGGAGCAGGGCATCAATCAACTGGCGGATGCAATCAAGGTTACGGTTGGCCCCAAAGGGCGCAACGTTGTTCTGGAGAAGAAGTTTGGCGCTCCCCAGATCGTCAACGACGGGGTCACCATTGCCAAAGAAATTGAGTTGGCGGATCCTTTGGAGAACACCGGTGCCCAGTTGATGCGAGAAGTGGCCACCAAGACCAACGACGTGGCCGGAGACGGCACCACCACAGCCACCATTTTGGCCCAGAGCATGGTGCGGGAAGGGCTGAAGAATATTTCGGCAGGATCCAACCCCGTAGCCTTGCGGCGCGGCATCGAGAAGACCACCGCCTACCTGGTGAAGCAAATTGCCGCCCATGCCAAGCCTGTGGAAGGCCGCAAGACCATCGCCGAGGTGGCTACCATCTCTGCCGGCAACGACCCGGAAGTGGGGGAGATGATTGCCAAAGCCATGGATGCCGTGGGGCGAGATGGGGTGATCACGGTCGAAGAGTCCAAGTCGCTGGAAACCCAATTGGAAGTTGTCGAAGGGATGCAGTTCGACCGCGGCTACATTTCCCCTTATTTCGTGACTGATACGGAGCGGATGGTGGCCGAATACGAAAATGCCTATCTGCTCATCACCAGCAACAAGCTCTCCAGCCTACAAGATCTGGTGCCTGTTCTGGAGCGAGTGGCACGAGAGGGGCGGCCGCTGCTGGTCATTGCGGAAGATGTCGAAGGAGAGGCGCTGGCCACCTTGGTGGTGAACCGCCTGCGGGGGGTGTTGAACGCGGTGGCGGTGAAGGCGCCGGCTTTTGGGGATCGACGCAAGGCCATGTTGGAGGACATTGCCATCCTCACTGGTGGGCAGCTCATCTCCGAAGATATTGGCATCAAACTGGAAAATGTCACCCTAGACATGATGGGGGTGGCCCGCAAGATTACCGTTACCAAAGACAAGACCACCATTGTCACCGATGGCAGCACCAAAGCGGCGGTGGAGAAGCGGGTGGCCCAACTCCGCAAGCAACTGGAGACCACCGATTCCGAGTACGACCGCGAGAAGCTGCAGGAGCGGATCGCCAAGCTGGCCGGTGGGGTGGCGGTGATCAAGGTGGGGGCTGCCACCGAAACGGAGCTCAAGGATCGCAAGCTGCGCATTGAAGATGCCCTCAATGCCACGCGGGCGGCAGTGGAGGAAGGGATTGTCCCCGGTGGCGGGGCAACGCTGCTGCATCTTTCCAAAGGGATCCCGGCCTTTAAGGCCACCTTGAACGCAGAAGAGCAGGTGGGGGCGGACATCGTCTGCCGGGCTTTACAGGCGCCGCTCTATCAGATTGCCCACAATGCTGGCCTGGAGGGGTCTGTGGTGGTGGAAAAGGTTCTGGAGAAGGAGATGCCCTTTGGCTTCGACGCCCTGACCGGAACCTATGTCGATATGTTTGCCCAGGGGATCGTGGATCCGGCCAAGGTGGTGCGCTCGGCGCTGCAAAACGCGGCTTCCATCGCCGCCATGTACCTCACCACTGAAGCCATTGTGGTGGAAAAGCCCGAACCTAAGACGAAAACAGGAACAGGCCGCTCCGGCGGTGCGGGGATGATGTAACTTCCCTGAACCGTGCCCTTGTAGCATAGGCCCCTATCCAGGGGCTTTTTCCTGTTCAGGGCTTTCTCCCGTCTCCGGTCGCAGCAGCGGGAAGGCGATGACATCACGGATGCTAGGGGCGTCGCACAGCAGCATCGCCAGACGGTCGATGCCGATGCCCAGGCCGCCGGTGGGAGGAAGGCCGTACTCCAGGGCGGTGAGGAAGTCCTCGTCGAGAAAGTGGGCCTCTTCGTCTCCGGCTGCCTTCAGGGCCGCCTGGGCCTCCAGCCGCTGCCGTTGGTCTACCGGGTCGGTCAGCTCCGAGTAGGCGTTGGCCGTCTCTCGCCCGACGATAAACAGCTCAAAGCGCTCCGCCAACCCCGGCTTGCTGCGGTGGGGCTTGGTGAGCGGACATACCTCCAGGGGATAGTCCAGAACAAAAGTCGGCTGGCGCAGACGGCTTTCGCAGCAGTGCTCGAAGGCTTTGACCAGCAGCTTGCCAGGGGAGTCCTGGGGGGAGAGATCGGGGATCCCCTGCTCGGCCAGGGCGGGCAAGAGCTCGGCGGTGGATCCCTTTTCCACGTCGATGAAGATGCCGGTGGCCTCTTCCACCAACTCCTGTATCGTCACCCGCCGCCAGGGTGGGGTGAGGTCGATGGCTTCCCCTTGGTAAGTAATTTGCAGGGATCCCCGTACCGCCAGGGCGGCGTTGCAGACCAGGGTTTCGGTCAGCTCCATCATGGTGTGGTAGTCGGCAAAGGCTTG
>NZ_JANSIR010000006.1:0-15097 GCF_047462155.1 Synechococcus sp. OH2 | reverse complement strand
GATGCCTTCGTTGCGAAAGACCCGCCCAATTTCGTACACCCGCTCGATCCCGCCCACCACCAGCCGCTTCAGGTGTAGCTCGGTGGCGATGCGCAAGTAGAGATCCAGATCCAGGGCGTTGTGGTGGGTGATGAAAGGCCGCGCCTCCGCCCCGCCGGGGATCACCTGCAACACCGGCGTCTCGATCTCCACAAAGCCCTGCTCCTCCAGGGTCTGCCGCAGGGAGCGGACGATCTTGGCCCGGTCGAGCAAGGTTTGCTTCACCTCGGGGTTGACGATGAGATCGACGTAGCGCTGGCGGTAGCGTTTCTCCACATCCCGTAGGCCGTGCCACTTGTCGGGCAGGGGCAGCAGCGCCTTGGTCAGCACCTGGTACTCGTCCACCCGCACCGACAACTCGCCTTTTTCAGTGCGCTTGAGACAGCCCTTGGCTCCCAGCCAGTCGCCCACGTCGAGGAGCTTGTCCAGGTTCTTGAAAGCCAGCTCTCCCATGTGCTCCGTCAGCCGTTGCTTTTCTAGGTAGAGCTGGATGGTGCCGGAGCGATCCTGAAGGGTAAAAAAGGCCAGTTTGCCCATGACCCGCCGCGCCCGGATCCGTCCGGCCACGGCCACCTGCACATCCTCCCGCTCGGCGCCGGGCTCGAGATCGGCAAATTGGGCCTGCAACTCAGCGGCCAGGTGGGTAACCGGGAAAGAATAGGCATAGGGCAGGATCCCTTGCTCCTGCAGGTGGCGGGCTTTCTCGAGACGGGCGGCCCGTTGGGCGGCTTCACTGCTGCTGGGGAGAGTGGACATAGGAGTAAAGGGAATAGAGGATTTCAGGAACGGACGGGATCCTTTTTTTACTCTTCCGGCGGCGCGATCCCGTGGGAACGCAGCAGCTCCAAAAGTCTTTCGGCCCGTTGGCGTTCTCTTTCGGCCCGCTGCTGCTCTAGGGCGGCCTTTTCGTCGCCGGTGGGCAAAACTTGGCCCTCTCGGTCACACCAGCGCAGCCATTCCGTGTTGACGCCCTCGAAGGATCCCTGCCAGAGGGTCAAGCCCAGGCCAATCTCCTCCAGCCAAGTGGAATCGAAGGGAACCAGCTCTCCCCCCCGCCGCTGAAAAAGAACCAGCGGGGATCCCTGTAACTCCCGCAGTTGCCGCAAAGGATCGTACACCCCGTAGTAGGCCACCCCAGCGCGGGCATAGTCCCTGAGTTTGCGACCCAGCTCTTCCCCCTCGCGGTTGGAGACAATCTCAATGACCACGTCGGGGGGCTTGCCCATCTCCCAGACGAAGTAGGTGCGATCTTCCTTGCGCTCGAAGCTGGCGGGGGGAGCCACCTCCAGGCTGAGCATGACATCGGGCACCAGCGGCGGCAGCTTGAGGGCGTAGAACAGGCCGACGTTGGCCGTGGCCAAGAAGGGGATCGGCTCGCCGCTGTCTTTGGCCCTGGGCTGGAAGGAAGCGTAGAGGGCGCTGGTGAGCAGGCGCTGCAGCTTCTCTGAGTAGATGCTATCCACAGGCTGGTCGTCCTCGATTGTCAGGTCGCTGACATCCGGTGGCGGCGGCGGTGGAAACTCCGCTGCTGGTGTCGAGGGCTTGAGGGGACTAGAAGGTGCAGAAACCATGATGCCGGGATCCCTTGCAGGGTTGCTAGGGGCTGCTCGGTTGTTTGTCGATCAGCCGATATGAAACCATCTCGAGGGTAGCAAAGGCTGCTGGGAAAAGGGTGACCAGAGAGCTTCTCCAATCCCACGCCAGAGACAGAAGCCCAACCCTTGGCTTGCCTCCTTGAGCAGAGCAAGAGACAAAAAATCCTGCCAGACCTCCTCAGCTTTGGCCGGATCCCTTTTGGAGAGCAGCTAGCGCTCTGCTTGGGCGTTCAAGCGGGAGACGATCAGGTACACCACGAAGATAAACAGGGCTACCAACGCCATAGGTCGATCCTTGGTCAGTATCTTTCGCCAGTGTCTGTAGGATAGGGTGCCCACCCGAGCAGGGATCGAGTCGCTGTCCTTGCATTAAACTTTACTATATAACGCTATAGATATGAAGACATTTGCCCGCAGGTTGGTTCTCGGCGGAAGATCGACTGCCGAGCTGCGCCAGTTGGGGATCCCCTCTCACTGGGTAGGCTCGGAGCTGGGCAGAGCCACCAGCAGGGCCTCCAGCAGCCGCTGCACCCGGCTTAGGCGCAGGCCAGCGTCGGCCAAAACAGGGCTGTTGGGGATGATGGCGTGGCGGAACCCCAGCTTGGCGGCTTCCTTGAGGCGCTGCTCCAACTGCGGCACCGGGCGCACCTGTCCCCCCAGGCCCACCTCGCCAATCAAGACCGTGAAGGGATCCACCTGGCGATCCCGGAAGCTGGCGGCCACGGCCACGGCCACCCCCAAGTCGGCAGCCGGCTCGGCCACCTGGATGCCGCCGGCGGAGGCGATGTAGGCGTCGTATTTGGAAAGCGGGATCCCCACCCGTTTTTCCAGCACCGCCAAGATCTGCAGAAAGCGGTTGGGCTCGATGCCGGTGGCGGTGCGGCGGGGGGAGCTGTAGCTGGTGGGGCTGACCAGGGCCTGCACCTCGACCACCAAAGGGCGGGTGCCCTCACAGGCAACGATGGTGGCTGTTCCTGGCGTGGCCTGATCCCGGCTGCTCAAAAAAAGCTGCGAGGGGTTGTCTACTTCCACCAAGCCAGAGGCAGTCATCTCGAAAACGCCGATTTCCTGGGCTGCCCCAAAGCGGTTTTTGACGGCGCGCAGCAGGCGGTGGCTCTGAAAGCGATCCCCCTCGAAGTACAAGACGGTGTCCACTAAGTGCTCCAGCACCTTGGGCCCGGCCAGGGATCCATCTTTGGTGACATGGCCAACGATGAGCAGGGCCACCCCCAGTTTTTTGGCCACCCGCATCAAGAGGCCGGCACATTCCCGCACCTGGGAGACGGATCCCGGCGCTGAGCTAAGCTGCCCCCAGAAGATGGCCTGAATGCTGTCAATGATGGTCACCTGCGGCTGCAGAGCCTGGATCTCGGCCAGAATGGCCTCCAGCTCGGTCTCGGCCAATAGGTAGAGCTGCTTGCTTTCTATCCCCAGCCCCTCCGTCCCGCTAAGGCGATCTGCACGCAGCTTAATCTGTTGGGCCGATTCCTCCCCCGACACGTACAAGACAGGCCCGCCCTTGGCCAGATGAGCAGCAGTCTGCAGCAGCAGAGTGCTTTTGCCAATGCCCGGATCGCCGCCGATCAACACCAGGGATCCCGGTACAATGCCGCCCCCCAACACGCGGTCGAACTCGCCAAAGCCCGAGGAAAGGCGGGGGTGGCGATCCGAGTGCACCTGAGCGAGAGGAAGGGCTGCCTGGGGGATCCCGCTGCCGCGGCTGGGCGGGGGGACAAGACGCTGGGGTGACCCAGACTTGGAAGAGGGGGTGAGAACCACCTCCGTCAGGGTATTCCAGGCGCCACAGTTGTCGCAGCGGCCCAAAAACTTGGGATAGCGCTCGCCGCACTGGCTACACTCCCAGACGGTTTTGGCCTTGGCCATGAGCAGGGATCCCGCCTCTTTCTCAGGATACAAAGACTCGATCCCGCTGGCGCAATCAGGATCTCCGCAAGGGCTCCGACCGGCTGCCGCTAACTGTGGGGCACAGGAACGGCAGGAATGGGCACCTCCGGCAAGACTAGGGATCCGCACTGGCCGTGGTGGCGCAGCAGATGGTCACAGAGCACCAAAGCCACCATCGCCTCCACCATCGGCACCGCCCGCGGCAGCACACAGGGATCGTGGCGCCCCCGCGCCGCCAAGACCGTCTCCTGCCCGTCGAGGGTGACGGTGCTTTGGGGCTGGCGAATGGTGGCGGTGGGCTTGAAGGCCACCCGCAGGATGATATCTTCCCCGTTGCTGATGCCCCCCTGGATGCCGCCGGAGCGGTTGCTGCGGGTGCGCCAGCCGCTGGGGGTCATGTAAAACTCATCGTTGTGCTGCTTGCCCGTCAGGTAGGTGCCAGCAAACCCCGACCCAATCTCAAACCCCTTGCTGGCCGGCAGCGACATCACCGCCTTGGCCAGGTCGGCTTCTAGTTTGTCAAACACGGGGCAGCCCAGCCCGCGGGGCACATTGCGGGCCACGCACTCCACCACTCCCCCGAGAGAATCTCCTTCCAGCGCCGCTGCTTCGATTTTCTCAATCATTGCCGCCGCCGCTTCTGGGTCGGGGCAGCGGACAATGTTGGCTTCCACCTGCTCGGCTGTTACTGAGCTGGGATCCACCTGCGCCTCCACGTCTTTGACCCGCTGCACATAGGCCAGGATCTCCACTCCTGCCGCCAGACGCAGGATCTTCTTGGCAATGGCCCCGGCGGCCACCCGGCCAATGGTCTCCCGCGCCGAGGCCCGTCCTCCCCCCTGCCAGTTGCGGATGCCGTACTTAGCCTGGTAGGTGGCGTCGGCATGGGAAGGGCGAAAGGTGGTGGCCATTTCGCGGTAGTCCTGGGGGCGGGCATCCTGGTTGCGCACCAGGATGTGGATGGGTGTGCCCAGCGTAAAGCCCTGGAAAACCCCGGAGAGGATCTCGCAGCGATCCGCCTCCTGGCGCGGCGTGGTGATGGAGCTCTGGCCAGGGCGGCGCCGATCCAGCTCCGCCTGGATGTCGGCCTCGCTCAAGGGCAGCCGCGGTGGGCAGCCGTCCACCACCACCCCCACCGCCCCCCCGTGGGACTCGCCGTAGGTGGTGACGCAAAACAAGACACCGAAGGAGTTGCCGTTGGCCATGGGATCCCCGGGTTGCCAAGAGGTAGAGAAGCTGCCCGCTCCGTTTGCGCTAGCAGGACAGAGTCCTTGGAGGCCTGAGCGAGCTCTAGGGTTGGGGATAAACCCCAAGCGACTGCTTTCTATTCTGCACCAGGGAACTGCCGAGCAGCGCGGTGCAACTGACGGCAGCCGGCAATCCCCCGCAACACCAGGTGGGGATCCCAGTGCAGTTCCCTGTCCAGGGGGCGCAGGTGGGGGTAGAGCAGCTCGCCATCGCCGCCGGTTACCAGCAGGGGCCCCTGGGGAAAGCGGCGCCGCCAGTCGGCGATGAAGTCCTGCAAGCCGGCCAGCAGGGTGTGGAGAATGCCGCTGCGGATGGCAGCCCCAGTGTCCCTGGCCCAGCGGGGGGGCAAGGGATCCGCTGCCTCCCACTCCACTTTGGGCAGGCGGGCGGTGTGGTCGGCCAGTGCCTGTGCCTGCAGCCCTAGGCCGGGCAGGATCGCCCCTCCCAGCAGGGATCCCTCCGGGTCAGCCCCCGTCAGGGTTAGGGCGGTGCCGGCGTCGATGACCAGACAGGGCCAGCCGTAGTGGATGCCGGCAGCCCAGACGGCCAGCGCCCGATCCAGCCCCAGGCCGGGGTAGGGATCCCGCAGCGGCACCTGGGAGAGTCCAAGGCAATGCACCCACGGGGATCCCGGCGGCAAAGGGGCAGAGCCAACGGCAGCCAGCCACAGCTCCGTCTCTTCCGGCCAGGACAAGGGCCGGTGGGCAGGGAACTGTTCCACCTTGACCAAGGTCTCCCCCACAAACCAGCCCCAGCGCACGTGGGTGTTGCCCAGCACCGCCGCCAGCCACCGGTCGGGTTGGGCCTCAAAACTCATGCAGCAGCTCCGCCTCCACGCGAAACAGCTCCACTGGCTGATCCGCAGGGATCCCGCCCAACCTTTTGGCGGTGGAAAGCTGCCATTCCGTTGTCAGGGCTTCTCCGGGCAGCAACACCGCCCCCCGCGTGCCCGTGCGAATGAACAGGCCCATGCGGGTGGGATCCACCTGCTCCAGCGAGGGGATGGGCACCACCCGTCGCACGATGGCCACCTGGATGGACGCCGACTCCAGCTCCCCAGGTCGCAGGGGCGGATAGCGCCAGTCGCGGGTAACAGCCCCCACCGCTGCCCGGATGGTGGCCCTGGCCAGATCCTCGCCGCCGGGATCCAAGCTGCCCCAACAGCCGCGGGGCCGCCCCTCCCTGGTCACCGTAACAAAAACTCCCGCCGGGCGCCGCCAGTGGGGCGGGATCTCTTCTGGGGCGGGCAGCACCTGGCCAGTGGCGAAGTAGTGGGCGATGGCCTGCCGCGCCAGGGCCGGCAGCGTCTCAGGAAGGGGTGGCGGCTGGCCGGGAGCGGGGATCCCTGTCCCCTTCGCCTCTTCCTCCCTGGGGTCGACCAAGGCGCCTGCCCAGAAAGTCGTGGCCGGGGACGGGATCCCGCCAACGCGCCCGGAAACCTCTGGCTGGGATCCAACCAGCAGCACTAGCCCCGCCCCCAGAAACAAGGTCAGTAGGCCGAGCAGGCGAACGGCAAAGGTGGACATGGGCAGGGATCCCCTTGGCAAGGGAGAGAGGGTTGGCAACCCAACTCTAGGCTAGGCTACGCCCCCGCTGCTGCAGGTACTGGAAAACGGTGTTCAAATCCTTGTCGCCTCGCCCGGAGCAATTGACCACCACCCGCTGCTGGGGGCCAAGCTGCGGCGCCAAAGTCTTCAGGTAGGCCAGGGCATGGGCTGTCTCCAGAGCAGGGATGATCCCTTCCAGGCGCGACAGCAGCAGCAGCGCTTCCACCGCCTCGTCGTCGGTAACCGCGTAGTACTCGGCCCGCCCAATCTCTTTTAGGTAGCTGTGCTCCGGCCCTACGCCAGGGTAATCCAGGCCGGCGCTGATGGAATGGGCCTCCTGCACCTGGCCTTCTTCATCTTGCAACAGGTAGCTCATGGCCCCGTGCAAGACCCCAATGCGACCGCGGTTGAGGGTGGCGGCGTGGCGGGATGTGTGCAAACCCTCCCCGGCAGCCTCAATACCGATGAGCCGCACCTGGGGATCGCGGATAAACTCGTTGAACAGGCCCAGGGCATTGGAGCCGCCGCCCACACAGGCCAGCAACACGTCCGGCAACCCTCCCCATTTCTCCTGACACTGCTGCCGCGTCTCCTGGCCAATGACATCGTGAAAGGCCCGCACCAGCTTCGGGTAGGGGTGGGGCCCGGCCACCGTGCCAATGACGTAGTGGGTGGTCTCCACATGGGTTACCCAGTCGCGGATGGCCTCGGAGAGGGCATCTTTGAGGGTGGCCGTGCCGGCTTCCACCCCGCGCACCTCAGCGCCCAACAGGCGCATCCGCTGCACGTTGGGGGCCTGCCGCTCCATGTCCAGCGCCCCCATGTAGATGACGCATTCCAGGCCGAAGCGGGCGCACACCGTTGCTGTGGCCACCCCATGTTGGCCGGCGCCGGTCTCGGCGATGATCCGCCGCTTGCCCATGCGCACCGCCAGCAGCACTTGGCCGAGGGCGTTGTTGATCTTGTGGGCGCCGGTGTGGTTGAGGTCTTCCCGTTTGAGGTAGATCTGGGGGCCGCCGTAGTGTTCGGTAAGCCGCTGGGCAAAGTAAAGCGGGCTGGGCCGCCCGACAAAATCCCGCAACAAGCTGTGCAACTCGGCGCGAAACTCGGGATCCTGCCAGTGCCGCTCAAAGGCTTCCTCCAGCTCCGTCAGGGCGCTCATCAGGGTTTCCGGTACAAAGCGGCCCCCAAACGGCCCAAACCGGCCCTGGGGATCCGGGCGCACCTGCGGGTCAAGGGGATCCCAAGCAACAGCGTGGGCAGCAGCAAGAGGAGTTGAGGTCATGGCAAATCTGTTGGTGCGGGCTGGGCAGCCGGCAATAGGAGACAGGCCTCCCTATTTTACAAAAGTCGGAAACGTGGGAAGGCGACTGTTTGCCGCCCTAGAGGGTGGGATCCCGCCAAAACCGGCTTTGAATAGGGGACTTCCAGGGATCTTTAGGATGAGGCCGTCTGATTTTGGGGAGCGGCCTTTATGGACAAGCATCTGCAAGAGTTGCTCCAGCAAGAAGATCAAAAGCGCATAGACGAAGAACTACGCCGCACCTATGCCCTTTCTCAAAAGTCTCAGGGAGTGGCAATCTTTTTGTCGTTATTGCTGGCTTTTGCAGCCTACATTTATACGCGGCGATGGAAAGCGCTGATGGTCTTTTTGGGGTGGTGCATTTTTGTAAGGACTCCGTCCCGCTGACGCGAACGGCGTGTTGTTTGGCGACGAAGAAGGAGAAGTTTCTCTCCCTGGACTTTTTCTGGCCTCCACCTGGGCAGCAGTGGACAACTGCGCCGCTATCCAGCGAGCTAGAGAAAAGATTGAACTGCTGCGCTCCGGGCAAAACCTCGATAGCGACCGGCGGAGTTAATCGACATCAAATCAACAAGCTGGAAACCCTATCCTTCTCCCCTCTCCCTGTGGGAGAGGGGTTGGGGGTGAGGGATCCCTTTGCCAGCAGCAGTTTAGAAAAAAGGAGCCTAGAATGGCCGCAGATCCGAAAAACTCGAAACCATGAGATCTGCTGCTTGCTTACCCTGTCTGCTCGCCGCTCTCTTTGTGGGAAAAGGGATCCCGGCTCTGGCCTCACCCGCTCTTTTGGTACTGGCCCAGTCAAGTTTTCAGCCCTACATCAATGCCCGCTTTGGCTATCGCCTCGACTATCCGGCCGATTTTGTCCCCCAAGGGGAATCCGATAGCGGCGACGGTCAGGTGTTTGTCGGCGAAGAGGGGGCTGAGCTCCGCGTTTGGGGTGGGTACAATATTTTTCAAGCAACGCCCGCCAGCGCCCTGCAAGAGGAGTTGCAGCGCAGCCGAGAAAGCGGACGCCGGGTTACCTATCAAGTTGCCGGTCGGGATTTTTTCGTGGTCTCCGGCTACGAGCCAGGCAGTTTGCGGATTTTCTATCTCAAAAAGCTTGTCCGCCCCTCTCTAGAGGCTGGCTTTGAATTGGTCTATCCGGCCAGCCGGCGCGAGCGCTACGACCGGGATGTGGAAGCCATAGCCCGCTCCCTGCGCTTTGGGGATCCCTGACCCAGGCCCCAGTTGGGGCATGATCATAGGGATCCCTGGCAAAACCCAATGGCCGAGAGACCGCTGGACAGTTGGCTGCGGGAACGGATGCAAGCCGTTGGCCTTTCCTCATGGCAGGCCTTGCAAGCTCAAGCAGGGATCAGCCGCCGCGCCCTCGATCAGGTGCGCCAAGGGCAGTGGGGATCCCTGCGCCTGGAGCAACTGCAGAAGTTGGCTGCCGCTCTCCAGTGGGACGTGGGATCCCTGCTTGGCGGCGGAAGGGGCTCTGACAATGCAGAGGCAATCTTCTCCCTGCTGCAGCCGCTGCTGACCAGCTACCCCACCGTCCGCGAGATTGCCCGGCGCAAGCCGGATTGGCCGGCCCAGAACGTGACGGCTCTGTTCCGGTCGCTGGATGCCCTGCTGCAGCAGTGGGGGTATGAAGCCATCGGCAGCCCTCTTGAATCCGTCCCCTTCGACCCGCAACTGCACCAGCCGGATCAGCCGGACATTCGGCCCGGGGATCCCGTCTATATCCGCTTTGTCGGCTACCGCTGCGGCGATCGCATTCTCTGCCCGGCCAAAGTTAGTCACTCCCTGCCCGGAGGATTGAGCTGATGGCACCCGTCCCCAAAGCGACGCTGGCTATTGATTTTGGCACCAGCAATACGGTTGTGGCGGTTTGGGATCCCGTCCAAGAAGCGCCCCGCCTGCTCAGCCTTCCCGGCCTCTCCCGCCCCGGTTACGCGGCTATTCCCAGCCTGGTCTACGTCAAGGGAAAAGGCCAGCTCTTGGTGGGGGAAACCGTGCGCGCCGGGCGGTGGGGGGCAGTGGATCCGCAGCGCTTGTTTCAGGGCTTCAAGCGGGATCTGGTGGCGGAGTTTGTGCCCCCGCCGCGAGTTCTCGATGGAGAGCGCTACGATGCCGAGAGGGTGGCCCAGGCTTTTTTGCAGGCGGTGATGGAAGCCATCCAACAAGAGTACCCGCAGCCGCAACAGGTGGTATTTACAGCTCCCGTCGGCTCTTTTGAGCGCTACTTAAACTGGCTGCGGAGGGTGGCCGGGGATCCCGTTCAGATTGTGGACGAGGCCACTGCCGCTGCCCTGGGCTATGCGGTTGGCCAGCCGGGATCCATCGTGTTGGTGGTGGATTTCGGTGGCGGCACCTTGGATCTCAGCCTGGTGCGCACCCTTCCCCCCCAGCCGGGCAACCCCGTCCTCAAGGCAGAGGTAATCGCCAAGGCAGATGCCTACGTGGGCGGATTGGACATCGACATCTGGATTGCCGAATACCTGCTGGGGCAACTGGGGCTGAGCCGGCAGCAGCTGGGAGCCCTGAGCTGGATTACCCTTCTGGAGCAGGCAGAACAGCTCAAGATCGCCCTTTCTGCCCAGCCCAAGGCGGTGGGCAGTTGGTTTGACGACGAAGCCCTAACTGCCTATGAGCTGCAGTTGGATCGGCAGGTGCTGGAGGAGATTCTAGAAACCCACCAGCTCTTGGATCAAATCCGCCAGTGCCTAGACGAGGTGCTCCTCACTGCCCAGGCCAGGGGAGTGGGCAAAGGCCAAATTGAGCAGGTGCTCCTGGTGGGAGGCAGCTCCCAACTGCCGGCAGTCCAAGAGCTGCTCCGCTCCTACTTTGGCAAAAAGAAAGTCCGCTGCGAACGCCCCTTCGACGCTGTGGCCTTGGGCGCCCTGCAGGTGGGCCGCCAAGTTAAGCTGGAGGATCGCCTGCACCACAGCTACGCCATCCGCCTCTGGGATCCCTTGCAAAAAAGCTATATCTACTACCCTCTGTTTGAGCAGGGCAGCCCCTACCCCTGCCGACGCTCCGAGCCCTTGATCTTGCAGGTGGCCAACGACGGGCAAACCGAAATTCGCCTCGATGTGGGAGAAGTGGCTCAGGTGGCCCAAGCCGAGGTGGTTTACGACGAGCTGGGGCGCATGAGCAGCCGCCAACTCACTCGACAAACCGATTTTCGATCCCTGGCCCCTGGCGCCGAGCCGGCTTGTCTGGCCCGCCTGCAACCCCCAGGCCGGGCAGGAGAAGATCGCCTCAAGGTGGAATTTGCCGTCGATGCCTCGCGGCGGCTGCTGGCCACTATCTTCGACTTGCAAACCCAGCAACTTTTGGTAGAGGCCCAGCCCGTAGCCACCCTGAGTTAGAGAGAGAAAGGCACTCAGCCTCTTGTCGCACCGAAACCCAAACAGCGCTATCTGGCCCTCCTCCCCTCTCCCTCAGGGAGAGGGGCCGGGGGTGAGGGATGCCTTAGGGAGAGGGGCCGCGGGTGAGGGATGCCTTAGGGAGAGGGGCCGGGGGTGAGGGTAAATTTGAAACGACCATAACCCGATCGATTGGATGGGGATTTGATTGGGCCTAGCTTGAGCAATTCAGTATTTGAGAAAAAGCCTTGTTTTCGCCACCACCTCCCTCTTTTGCCCGTCCCCCCCTAGACTTTATCCCGCCGGCCTACAGCCCCTGGGTGCTGCGGCTTGTCCACGGGATCCTGCCACTGCTGTTGCGGCTGAGGGTGCGGCCCTGGCTTCCTTCCGGCATTGCCAAAATCGAGGCTAGGGGCGTGCAGACCCTGGCGCAGCTCTACCACCAGTTTCAGGCGGGCCAGATCCGGCTGATCCTCGCTTTCCGCCATGTGGAGGTGGATGACCCCCTGGTGGGCCTCTACGTGCTCTCTCGCCTGGTGCCCCAGGCTGCCCGTCGCCAAGGGATCCCCCTCCGCAAACCCATTCACGCCCATTTTCTCTACGACCGGGGCATGCCTCTTTGGGGGGGCGAGTGGCTAGGGTGGCTTCTGTCTCGCCTGGGCGGGATCCCTGTGCACCGGGGACGGCGGGTGGATCGGCTGGCACTAGCGGCGGCGCGGCGCCTACTGCTGGAGGGCCAGTTTCCTTTTGGGATCGCGCCGGAAGGGGCCACCAATGGCCACAGCGAGCGGGTCAATCCTCTGGAGCCGGGAACAGCGCAGCTGGCCTTTTGGTGTGCCGAAGACCTGGCCAAAGCCGGTCGTTCGGAGAAGGTGGTTGTGGTGCCCATCGGGATCCAATACCGCTACCTGAAGCCTTCTTGGAAAAAGCTGGAGCGCCTGCTAAGCCACCTCGAGCGCCTCAGTGGCCTGACGCCGCCGGCGGCTCCCAAGCCTTCCGCAAACCGCCACTGGGCTCAGCGGATTTGTGGCCTGGCCCACCACCTGCTGGCCCAGATGGAAACGTTTTACGGCCTTCCCCCTCTTCCCTCTGGGGAGCCTTTCAACGCCCGCCTGGAGCGGCTGCTCCACACGGCGCTGCAGACGGCCGAGACCTACTTTGGCCTATCTCCCCAAGGGGATTGGAACAGCCGCTGCCGCCGCATCGAAGAAGCCGCCTGGACCCAGATCTACCGAGAAGAATTGCGGCATCCTGGATCCCTGGCTCCGCTGCAGCGGGGGTTGCTCGACTGGAAAGCCCAGCAGGCCACCCTCTACCTACAGCACATGCGCCTGGTGGAAAGCTGCGTGGCCGTGCAAGAAGAGTACTTGCTGAGTAAGCCTTCTTTTGAGCGGCTGGCAGAAAGTGCCCTGATCCTGTTTGATGTCTTGGCCCGCCTGCGCGGCGATCCCTACCCGGCCCGGCCTCGCCTGGGTTGGCGAGAAGTTCAAGTTACGGTGGGGGATCCCATCTTGGTGAGCCAGCGATGGGAACGCCAGTACCGCCAAGGCCGCCAGGAAGCCAGACAGGCAGTAGCCGAGCTAACTCAAGATTTGCAACTTGCTCTCGAGGGCATGATCTCTAGCTGGCAGAGTTGCCTGGGATAGGGATGCGGAGCACTTTTTCCCAGAGGGAGAGGGGCCGGGGGTGAGGGTAGCAGTGCGGAGCGGTGGGGGAGTCTTTCAATCTAATGACCATAGAGCAAGGAAAGCCCCCCAGCCAGAACGGAAGAAGCCTGCCGGGGATCCCCTGGACTTAGAAACGACTGGCCCTACTGCCGACAGGTAAACCAGCTTTTCATCGTAGAACAGCGCTGAGCCTTGGTCGCCTTGCTGCGACTCTGCCCGGTACTCCTGGCCTTCGCCCACAGTCGTTACCGCTTCCCAAGGCCATTGGGTTATGTTGGCCCAGTATTTGAGAACATCCTCAGAGGTGACCTTGGCTTGCGAGGGGGCTGCTCGCAGGGCCTCGATGGCTAGACCAGCTACCAGGCGAGGCCACAACCGGCTGCAAATCTGCGCCGTTCCGAAGAGATCCAGCGAGCGCACACGACCACCTATGGCAATGGCTAGGCCAGTTGCTCCTTTGACGTAGTCAATGTCTTTGCGGAACTTCTCGAGCTCCCGATTGTAGGTTACATAGGCAGCATCAAGGGCGGCAGTAGGGGAGCTAACACCAAGCTCGCGGTGAAGATAGGCAACGGTGTCCCATACTCTTCCCTGCTCTGAGCGATGGCCAAGTTTGTTTTTCAGCGACTGGAAGACACCCCTTTTTAACTCGTGCCGCAACTTGTTGGGGACAAAGTGCTCGGCATCGCTCATCTCGCGAGAATGGAAGTGCCACCTCCCAGCTTCTACGCAGGAAACGGGTATTGTAACCTTGCTTTTTGGCTTGATTAGGACGGTGGTGTTGAGAACCCGGTTTTGTTTGGCTCCTATCAGCTCCTGGCCTTCTACCAGCAGCAACAGAGACTCACTGTGGTTTTCCACAACTAGCTGAGGCACGGCTCCGGCCTCGCTCACCTCGGTGATGGTTGCTTCCTTGAGCTGCAGTTCAGGAAGGCGATAGGCAACTTCCTGATCCCCCTCAGAAAAGAGGGGAAAAACCTGAAAGCTGCCCTCTTGAATGGGATCGCCAATACGCAGGGCTGGAAAGTTAAGGCTGGCCATCGACTCCTCCTTCTCGTTGAACTTGAAAGGGTGTTGCGCAAGCTGCCTTTTTCCGTGTTGGCATGGGATCAGCTCGCTGGATCCTGTCTTTGGAAGTTTCCCCTTCCCAAGGACAAGAAGACTCAACCTTTGCCGGGTACTGCCCTAGCTTTTGGGAAGACGGCAGCGGGGATAAAGGTCTCCCCAAAAAGCAAGGGATCCCTTCCCCAGGGATCCCTCTTCTAAGACCCATTGAGACTAGAACAAGTTAGTCGCGCTCAATGTACAAAAAGAGCACGGCCATGGCCACTGCCGGCAGCAGCCAACCGACAATGGGGACGAAAATCCAAGGAAGATAAGCAGCAGCGTAAGAACCGGTCATAGTTTTGCTCCTCTCCAGTGTCTTGACAAGCTTGACAACTAATTCACCAACCCTCGAAAGATGGCGTCGATCCCGGCAAAGTTCTCCAACAGGAAGTAGGCAGCAAAGACGCCGCCCATGCCTCCCAAGAAAAATCCTGCCGTCAGATCCCCCCAGCCACGCGCCGTAGATAGAGGATTGGCTCCCGGCGTTTCCGGCTTGTTTCCAAAGGTAACGCTGCCATAGGCCGACATGCAGGCGGTTCCCAGCAACACAATTGCCATCGCCGTGACCAGCCCACCCAAATTAGCTGCCTCAGGATAGTCCCGCAGCGGGCCCACCACGATTTCTGGCCCCACCAAAAAATAGCCATGCGCCAACCCAATCTCCAGCCCCCGCAACAGCGGCGATAGGCCAGGACGGTTGATGGGGAGGTTGTTGATAAACAGACGGGTGACAGGAGAATCGCTGATAGGCGTCGAAAGATGGCCCTCGCAGGGATCGTCGTTAAAGGTGCGAATGTAATCCATGTCCGAAGGTCCTGCCTGGAATTTTGGGATTCATTCTACGGGGCCTCAGTTCTCCTCTCAGCAGCCGCTATCCGGATCGTTAAAAAAGTTCATGCTCGCTTAACAGAGATATAGACCCTTATCAAGGGATCCGAGAAGCTTTTTGCTTGGATCCCCCCAGTACTTGCCCTTCTCCTAGGCAAACAGCTTTTCCCAGCACCACCGCCCCTCTACCCCCTAGATGCCTCTGAGATCCTGTAAAGTAGCTGACTGCAGATAGGTTAACCAAACTGAAAGCCTCGGCTTGATAGGGGGAGGGAAGAGTTGCGCAACCTCTGCGTCCCCTTCAAGAGACGCGCAAGGAGCTACCGCCGAGCTTCAGTTCGTGGACTCCGTGACACCCCAGCTGGAACGACCGAACAGGGGGGCCGTGGATCCCCCGATGAATCGAGGGGGATTACCGCCCCCTCGCTCTCCCCCGTTTCTCTAAGGGATCCAGGCCAGGGCGCTGCTGCCCAGCGCCAGGCGGCGGTGGCTGTTGGGG
>NZ_JANSIR010000005.1:0-698 GCF_047462155.1 Synechococcus sp. OH2 | reverse complement strand
GCCGCTGTTGGGGAGCGTCGTTCACCATTGCTGGACAGGTGAGGGATCTGTATTATCCAGGCTAGGACAGCCCAGCCCCAGATCTCTACCCCATTCCCTAAGGGTCAGAGGGTTTGTCGGGATGCCCGGAATCTTCTTTAGCCACTCATATTCTCATATAATTATCTAGCGATTATCTAGTAGCAGTAGGCTAGAGGGCTCCTCTATGACCCAGCTTTCCGCTCCCGTTCCCACGCCGGCAACCGCATCTTCAGAACCTCAGCCGGCTCCGCTTCCGTCTTACCATTGGCATCTCTTTCTCTGCGCCGACCAGACCAAGCCCAAGTGCTGTGAAAAAGCCGTCGGATTGGAAGCCTGGGACTATTTGAGATCGCGGATCAGGGAATTGAACCTGGAAATCCAAGGCGGCAGCTCCCTGAGAGTACACCGCACCAAGGCCAACTGCCTGCGCGGGTGTGACTATGGCGTTCCCGGCCCGGTGTTGCTGGTGTATCCCGGTGGGTTTTGGTACCACTCGGCCACGCCCCCGGTGATAGAGCGGGTGCTGCAAGAGCATATCCTGGGCGGGATCCCGGTGGCCGAGTATCTGGTAGCCCAAGATACCCTCAGCGCCCCTGATCCAAGAGAGCGTGGATAGCCTGCACGTACTCTGCCGTCGCCTGTTGCAAATCAGCCTTATCACTGGAAGCAGGGGGGGG
>NZ_JANSIR010000004.1:0-2376 GCF_047462155.1 Synechococcus sp. OH2 | reverse complement strand
CGCCTACGCGGTGGGGTAGTTCATAAATGCTCTGCCCGGCTGTGGAGGGCCTTGCCTGCCGCTTCAGGATTAGCCCGCCGTTACCGATACATCTTCGATGCGCAGAGCCGGAAAGGCCGTGGTGCCGTTGAAAACAGTTACCTCTTGTGAGATGGCGGAGATATTGCGCAAACAATCGTAGAGGTTGCCGGCAATGGTGGTCTCCAGGATGGGGCGCTTCTCGCCACCTTTGACCAAAAAGCCCCCCTTCACCACTCCGGAAAAATCGCCGGTGATCGGGTTGCTGCTGCCGGAAAGCCGCGTGACGATAATGCCCCGCTCCATCGCATACAGCTTAGACAAAGGGGTTGTCCCCGGGGCCACGCTCAGACAGGCCGGCCCCACGCCCGGCAAGCTGCCCGCCCCCCCTGTGGCATGGCCGTTGGAGGGAACGCCGGCAGCCCGGCCTTCGTAGCTGTTGTACATGAAGTTGCAGAGGATCCCTTCGTGGATCAGGGGGGTAATTTGGCGTGGCATCCCCTCGCGGTCGAAGGGCTCGATGGGGTGGCCGGGCAAGCCCAGCCCCTCGGAAACCAAGGTCAACAGGGGGCTGGCGATCAGGGATCCCATCTTCTGCGCCAGCGGGCTTTTGCCCTTGCGCACCGCGTCCGCCCCCAGCACAAAGAGGAGGTCTCCCAGAAACTCCTCCGCCACATCCGGCGGCAGGACGATGGGGCCGCGAAAACTCTCCCCCTCCCTAGCCCCTAGGGCCCCCACACACTTTTGCACAAAGCGCTCAAAAGCCCGCTCCAGCGCCGGCAGCAGATCCGCCCGCTTCTGCACACTGTCGCCGTCGTAGGCAAAGCTGCCCACCTCGTCCCCATCGATGGCCATGCCAAACAGGGATCCGCCCGCCTCGACGCTGTGGTAGTTGGCGCGGATGCCGGTGGAAGAAGCAATGGCCACGGTATCCTCTTCCACGCTGAAGGAGCCGCTGTCAATGGTGATGCGGGGGTCTTGGGAGCGCACCCACTCCACCAGTTGGGATCCCAGTTGCGTCAGCTCGGCAGCATCCAGTTCCAGCAGGCCTGGGTCGAGGGCAAAGGGCACCTGGGGCAGAGGCTGGGGATCCGGCAGGCCGTTGAGGGGATCCGCCGGCGAAGCCTTGGCCATGGCCACCGCCTCAGCCGCTGTCTCGGCCAGCTCTTCCGGGCGGTTGGAAGTGGCAAAGCCCAGCCTGCCGCCGCAGAAAACCCGGATGCCGAACAGGGTCTCGCTGCTGCTGCGGGCCAGGTTGAGGTCATTTTTCTCAAAAGTTACTTCCGTCTCACGGCCTGAGTTGGCAAACACCTCTGCTTGGTCAGCTCCGGCAGCCAGGGCCTTTTGCACCCCCTGTTCGCAAAGATCCAGCAGGTTTTCAGGAGCAATGACGGAGCCGGCCATAGAACTTGAGATCTAGATCTGCAAGAGAACAGTTCTATTATCGACCCTGCTGCCAAGACCTGCCCCAACAGCAGGGGGCAGATGATCTCAACTGGTCACTTAGGCTTGGGATCCCTTTGCCGGCAGCTTTGCGGATCCCTGCCGCATCAGGGCTGCTCCAGCGGCTGATCCGAGAACAGCAAGGGGGCAATGTTGGCGGCTTGGTTGAGTGGGATCTCGTCGTGGATGGCGTACTGATAAAACTGATCCAGCCGCTGACACAAACCTTCTGGGGTCAAAGCCTGTACATTGGAGCTGATGATGTAACTCTGGGCAGGAGAGGCCCGAAACGCCTGAAAGGCTTTGCGACAAAACGCCTGCTTGGCCTCAGGATCCGCCTGGCGCCACTCCGGCCCTGTGAGTTTGCCAGAGAGTGCCGGCTCAGTTGCCGCCCAAGCGCTGGACGCGACCAGGGGCAGTCCCGTTGCCCAAACCAGCCAGGCCAGGAGGAGCAGCAATACCTGCTGCCAAGAGAACCCAAGCCGTTGCTTGTGCTGCACCATAGGTGGATATGCTAAGGGAAGGAGCTTGGAATGCCGAAGCATCCCTAGCGATCCTATCGCCCTCGGTCTCCCCCATCCAGCCGAGGACAGCCCTGGAGCAAGGTTGGCAAGCAGCTCTATGGCTCGCAGCAAACCCCGCCAAAAACAGCGCTTTCCCCATCTGCTGGGCTCCAAGTGGACTTCTGTCCAGCCTGTGATGGGTTGGCGACATTTTCAGGTCGCTGCCCGCCAAGAGGGGCAAGGGGGGCTGGTGTTTGCCGAGCTGAGGGCCGTCTGCGATCCCCAGGTGCGCCTCTGGGTCAACGCCGCCACCCTCAAAAACCGGGATCTCTGGCAGCCGGGCTGGACGCCGTTGGAAGACGGGATCCCCTGCGGATCTGGCGAATCGTCTCTCTCTAGAGACTCAGGGATC
>NZ_JANSIR010000003.1:0-2139 GCF_047462155.1 Synechococcus sp. OH2 | reverse complement strand
CCGTGGTTGGCTTGCCAACTGCAGGGCTACCATTCGCGTCAGCGGCGCGTAGCGCTTAAGCCCGCTCCGTACCGCTTAGCGGTCGGAGCCGGGTAGTTTACTGTACTGCTGTTGTCGGGATCTTCAACTTTCGATGAGAAAAATGTGGGCTGGCATCGTCCAGGGATCCAGCTTGATGTAGTTGGTGGATCCCTGCCAGGAATACTGCTGGCCGTCCAAGAGGTCGATCACCTTGAAAGTTTGCCAGTGTTCCAAACCCAAAGCCCCCAGGTTGAGGGTGACCCAGCCGGATTGAATGTGAAACGGATCCAAGTTGACCGCCACCAAGATGCGGTTGCTGCCATCAAAGGTGCGCTTGGAGTAGCAGATCAGGGCCTCGTTGTCGGTGGGGTGAAACACAAGGCTCCAGTCGCTTTGTAAAGCCGGGTTTTGCCGTCGGATCCGGTTCACCTGCGCGATCAGAGGCCGCAAGTTATCCGGTGCGTCCAGATCCCAGTGACGGATTTGGTATTTTTCCGAGTCCAGATACTCTTCGCTGCCGGGGCGGAGGGGACGGTTTTCACAGAGTTCAAAAGCGGGGCCGTAGATGCCGTAGCTGGCCCCCAGCGTGGCCGCCAGGATGAGGCGCAGCATAAAAGCCGGGCGTCCCCCCTTTTGTAAGAACTCGTTCAGAATGTCCGGCGTGTTGGGCCAGAGGTTGGGGCGGTAGTACTCCCGCATCGGGGTTTGGGTGAGCTCGGTGAAGTACTCCGTCAGGCCCCACTTGTCGTTGCGCCAAGTGAAATAGGTGTAAGACTGGGTGAAGCCCAGCTTGGCCAAGGATTTCATCAGTTTGGGGCGGGTGAAGGCTTCAGACAAAAAGATTGTCTGCGGGTGCTTGGCCTTGATCTGGCCGATGCACCACTCCCAAAAGCCAAAAGCCTTGGTGTGGGGATTATCAACCCGAAAGATGGTGACTCCCTGGTCGATCCAGTATTCGATAACGCTTTTTAACTCCTCCCAGAGGGCCTGCCAGTTTTCCGTCTCAAAGTCGAGGGGGTAGATGTCTTGATATTTCTTGGGCGGGTTCTCCGCATATTGAATGGTGCCGTCGGGCCGCTTTTTAAACCATTCCGGGTGCTCTTTCACATAGGGGTGGTCCGGCGAGCACTGGAAGGCGATGTCCAGGGCGATATCGATGTTGAGTTTTTTGGCCTCCGCCACCAAGCGATGAAAATCCTCCAGGGATCCCAGTTGCGGATGGATGGCCTTGTGCCCGCCTTCTGGCCCGCCAATGGCCCAGGGAGAGCCCACATCCTCCGGCTCTGCCGTCATAGAGTTGTTTTTGCCCTTGCGGAAGGTGCGCCCGATGGGGTGGATGGGGGGCAGGTAGAGCACATCGAAGCCCATCTCGGCAAGCAGCGGCAGGCGGGCGATCACATCCTGGAAGGTGCCGTGGGTGTGTTCGTCAGGGCCGCAGGAGCGGGGAAACAGCTCGTACCAGGTGCTGAAGCGGGCCTTCTCCGGATCCACCCAAACCCGTCGCTCCGGGTAGGCGGTGACGAAGCGGCGCTCGCCGTAGAGCTGCATCAGGGATCCCAGGGTTGGGGAAAGGGCGATCGCGATAGCCGGATCCCCGCCTTGGCGGAGCATTTGGGCGTAGTTGCGCAGCTTTGCCGCCAGATCCCCGCTTTGAGCCTGGGCGGCCCGCTCCACTAGCTCCGCCCCGATCAACAGCTCCACCGCCACATCCTGCTCGGCAGCCACCCGCTTGTGCAGATCCTGCTGCCAGGTTTGGAAAGGATCCACCCAGGCCAAGATGCGGTAAAAGGCTTGGCCAATTTGTGTGACCTGAAATTGCGCCCGCCAGCGGTCGTTGCCGATGGGCTCCATGAAGAGCTCCTCCCAGTCTGTTGCCCCGGCCTGGCGAAAACTGAGCACCGCCGAGAGTTGGTCGTGACCATCAGCGAAGATGTCCGCCTCCACCACCACGTACTCCCCCACCGTTCGCTTGATGGCGTAGCGCCCACCGTCGATTTCCGGCGTCACCGCCTCGATGATGGCCCGTTGCCGACCTTCCGTTGGCCACATAGGGTTAACCTCGCCCCTTTTCAATTTCTAGAGGTGCACCGCCGCATGAGACAATGCACTTAGAATCAT
>NZ_JANSIR010000002.1:3441-7844 GCF_047462155.1 Synechococcus sp. OH2 | reverse complement strand
CGCTATCCCTCCCCACCCGGGTGGGGAATCCCGCGCCTTACGTTGAGGGGCGCTAGGTCTCCTTCCCTCTCTTTTGTGGCTTGGCCTAAGAGGGGCTCAAGAGCATGGGTTTCCCGAATCGATAAGCTCAAATCAAACCGTTACCAGCTCCGGGCGGCGGCTGTTGCGGATAGCGCGAATAGCCTCCGCATAGTCTTTGGCCTTGAACACTGCCGAGCCGGCCACAATGGCGTTGGCCCCTGCCTCGATGACCTGCCAGGCGTTGCTGGCCTTGAGGCCGCCATCTACTTCAATCCAGGGATCCAGACCGCGCTCGTCGCACAGGGCCCGCAGTTGGCGAATCTTGGGCACCACCGCCGGAATGAAGCTCTGGCCGCCAAAGCCGGGGTTGACGCTCATGATCAAGACCAGATCCACCAGATCCAGCACGTACTGGATGAGCTCCAGGGGGCTAGCGGGGTTGAGCACCACACCTGCCTGTTTGCCCAGATCCTTGATTTGGCTGAGGGTGCGGTGCAGGTGAATGGTAGAGCTGGACTCGGCATGAACGGAGATGATGTCGGCCCCCGCCTTGGCAAAGTCGGCCACATACTTTTCCGGCTCCACAATCATCAGGTGGACGTCCAAAGGCTTGGCCGTAACCGGGCGCAGCGCTTCCACCACCAGCGGGCCGATGGTAATATTAGGCACAAAACGGCCATCCATGACGTCCACGTGGATCCAGTCGGCTCCCGCCTCGTCCACCGCCCGCACTTCTTCCCCCAAGCGGCTAAAATCCGCCGAAAGAATCGAAGGGGCGACAACAATCGGCTTTTGCCCAGAGGCTGCTGACGGCTGAGTCATGGTGAGTATCCGAACTGTGAACCGCAAGAAAGGGGAGCCTGCTCCTCTATGGTACGGGGTTTGATCCCCTTTGCAAACTGCCTCTTGGCTCGGAGGCTAGGGTTACAGGGGACTGGCCTCGACCCAATGCCGGAAAACTTGGGCCAGATGACCCCAGGGATCCGGCGGCTGAGCGTTGCTCTGGGACTCTGGAGCAGCCTGCTCTGAGGGAGCCGGGTTTACCTCTTCTTCCAGCCGCAGGGCAAGCTGCTGCAATTGCATGTAGATGCTGTTGACGGCCAGCATGGCCAAGACGGTGCCGAAAAACTTGGTGCGGGATCCCATAGACCAACCCCTAGGCAAGAAGCAAGATAGAGGATATTCTCGTCGCCGCTGCCCTAGTTCCACCTTAGCGCACAGGCGGAACAGGTCTTTTGGAGGAAATCCTTACTTACACTTTCTCTCGACAGCTTCAGGAACTTGCGCCCAAGCAACGTCATGAGCACCTATCAGCACCTGCACACCGCCCTTTGGGTTAGCGATCTGGCCAGGGCTGAGCATTTCTACGGAACCGTGCTCGGGATCCCCAAGGCAGAACGGTTTCCCTTTAACTTTCCCGGCGCTTGGTACCAGGTGGGGTCTTCGCAGATTCATTTGATCGTCCCTGAGGAGCCGCTTGACCAAGGGCAGCAAGCCAGTCGTGGCAGCAAGGCGAAGTGGGGGCGCCATCCCCACGTGGCGCTGGGAGTGGAAGATCTGGAGGCGGTAAAGGCCCGCCTGCTGCAGGCAGGCTATGAGGTGCAGCCCAGCGCTTCCGGGCGGGCGGCTGTGTTTGTTCGGGATCCCGACGGGAATGTGATCGAGCTGAGCTCCATAAGCCCCCCTCAGCCATGACCGCCATGCCAGAGCCCTCTTTGCCCCAGCAGCGCAGCGTCCTCAACTCCCTTGACCTGGCCACCGCCCTGGTCAGCTCGGCGCAGATGCGGCGCCTCGAGGAGGAGATCTTCGCTGCCGGCATGCCCGTGGCCGCCCTCATGGAGAAGGTGGGGCTGGCCGTTTTTGCCCGGTTGCGGCAGGATTTTCCCCAGGTGCAGCGCGTTGGCATCCTCTGCGGCACGGGGCACAATGGCGGCGACGGCTTGGTGGTTGGGCGAGAGCTGCGGCTAGCCCAAAAGGAGGTGAAGGTTTGGCTGGGGAAGCCGGATCTCAAACCCCTAACCGCCGACCACGCCCGCTACCTCAGGGCTCTAGGGGCGGAGTTTGTGGAGCGGGTGGAGGCGTTGGCCGACTGCGACTTGCTCATCGACGCCCTCTTTGGCATTGGCCTAAACCGGCCCCTGGGGGATCCCTGGGCGGGGGCGGTGGAGTGGGCCAACGGCAGCAGCATTCCCATCCTCAGCCTGGACTTGCCTTCTGGCCTCAACGACCAGACGGGCGAGATCTGGGGCTGCTGCATCCGCGCCAGCCACACCTATGCCCTCGGCCTCTGGAAACGGGGCCTGTGGCAGGAGGCGGCTCTGCCCTGGGTGGGGCGACTGCATCGCCTTGATTTTGGCATCCCCCCTTGGGCCTGCCCGGCAGAGGCGGCTCCCCAGTTGTTGCTGAACCCTTGGCCGCATTTTCCCCCTGACCCGCCTTTGGATACCCACAAATACCGCCAGGGATCCCTGCTATTGGTCGCAGGGTCGGCGGCCTATGCCGGGGCGGCAGTGTTGGCCGGGCTGGGATCCCGCGCCAGTGGCGTGGGCATGGTAACCCTGGCGGTGCCGGCGGAATTGAAGGGGCTCATCCACAGCACTTTGCCGGAAGCCTTGGTTCACCCCTGGGAAGGGATCCCGGCTCTGCCGCCGCTGGGCGAAAAACCTTTCCAGGCGGTGGCGGTGGGGCCCGGCCTAGGAGAAACCCGCCGGCTGCTGCTGGAGAGCTTGCTGCAGGATTGGGCCGGGATCCCTTGGGTTATCGACGCCGATGGCCTCAATGCCCTGGCGGAGATGGGGGTGGAGCGCTTGCAAGAAAACGGGATCCAAGCCATCCTCACCCCCCACCTGGGGGAGTTTCGCCGGCTTTTTCCAGGGATCCCGCTTGCGGATCGCATGGAGGCAGCCCAAAAGGCGGCAGCCCAGAGTGGAGCGGTGGTGGTTTTAAAGGGAGCACGGACAGTCATCGCCTCTCCTACGGGAGAATGCTGGGTCAACCCGGAGAGCACACCGGCTTTGGCCCGCGGTGGCAGCGGCGATGTCCTAACTGGCTTAATCGGCGGCCTGGTGGCGCGCAGAAGGGCCCAACTGGGTCAGTCGATGGGGATCGCGGAGCTGCTCAGTTGTGCCTGTGCCGGAGTGTGGTGGCATGCCCAAGCCGCTATCCAGTTGGCGGGGGAGCGGGGTCTAACAGGGGTGGATCCGGCCCACCTAGGGGAGTACCTGCCCAAGGCGCTAAGTCGGCTCAAGGTTGCAAGAACCCCAGGGCCAGCCCCAGGAAAATGAACAGGCCAAACCCAATCCGGTAGGCGATAAACAACCAGGTGCTGCTGCGCTGCAAAAATCGAATGAGCCAATCGATGGACCCGTAGGAGAAAACAAAGGCCGAGAGCATCCCCAACCCCTGCGACAGCAGCGCCTCTGCCTTAAACTCGGAGATGAACTCCGCCATCCCCGCCAAAAAGAGGGCCGGGATCCCCAGCAAAAAGGAGTAGCGGGCGGCAGCCGAGCGCTGCAAATCCAGCAACAGAGCCGCCGTCAGCGTCACACCGGAGCGGGATACCCCTGGAATCAAAGCCAAAGCCTGGGCCAGCCCCACCCAGAGCCCATCCCCAATGCCCAGGCTGTGCAGATCTCGCCGGCGTTTCCCCACCCGTTCCGCCCAGCCCAAAGCCAGCGCCAAGCCAATGGCGGCAGCAGCAATTACCCCCAACTGGCGGGGTGGGGATCCCCAGATGGCCTTGACGGCCCATCCAGCAACCACAATCGGCAACGTCCCCACCAGGATCCCTATGAGCAGCCGCCAAGACTCCTGCTGGAAATCTCGCTCCTGCCAAGCCTTCCAGGAGCCAAGGAGCACCTGGCGCAGATCAGAGGCAAAGTAGATCAACACCGCCCCCAAGCTGCCCAACTGGATTACCGCCGCAAAGGAAGCGCCTGCATCTGGCCAGCCCAGCAAAGCCGGAACCACCCGCAGGTGCGCCGTGCTGCTGATGGGCAGAAATTCAGTGATCCCCTGCACCATGCCCAAGAGCAGGGCCTGCCACCAGTTGGGATACCAGGTGTCGGCCAGCACCAAAGACAACCTCTCCCTGTATGCCAGGCTACCGTCTGGAGGGGAGATTCCCCTCACCCCCAGCCCCTCTCCCTCAGGGAGAGGGGAGATGGGGATCCCTTGGGGTTGTTGAAGCCAGAGGCAGCGGCCATCAGAAGGTGAGCCGCTCCGGATCGTCGATGGTGATGAGCCAGTTGCCCACCTTGCGGAAGAGCGGGTTGGGCTCTGTCCCCCGTACCCGCGCCTCTACCCGGTAGATGCCGGCAGCGGAAGGGTTGCGCACATTGGAGAGCACCAAGCGGATCTCCTGACCGGCGGCAATGGGTTGA
>NZ_JANSIR010000002.1:0-3261 GCF_047462155.1 Synechococcus sp. OH2 | reverse complement strand
GCCCTCCACCTCTAGGCGTACATTCTGGGGATCGATGACGGCATCAAAGTTCCTGTCCGCGCTAATCTGCACCTCCGCCACCGCCACATCCTGCGGTGGGATCTTCAGGCGATAGCGATCCAGCCGACCGCGAATGCCGCGAAAATCCAGCCGATAGCTGAGGACAGGTACCCCCTCGCTGCCCGTGATGACAAAGCCCGACTGCGCCTTTGCCAAAGGGGATAGCGCCCCTACCACCAAGCCTGCCAAAATCAGCCTCGTCCCCAGCCGGGCCAAGCGGAGGCCCCACGAACGCTTCACTGCTCTCAACACCCAAACCTCCCAAAAGACTTCGGCACAGGGGCACCTTGCCGCCGGCCGAGCGAGCAGCAAGGCCATGAGATTGAATTGCTATCCATTGTAAGGGGCGGGATCCCTTCCACCGGGAGCGCCCAGGGCCCACTCGGGTGCGGAGATGCGCAGTTTTTCCCCACCACCAGAACCTCACAGTCGCAACCCTGATGCTCTGGAACGTCCAGGAGCCTGGGGGATGGGCGTCGAAGGATCCTGCTGGGAGGATCACTTAAAGAAACTGAGTACCCCCACCCCGATCACCATCAGCACCCAGAGCAGGGATCCTACCAAAATGACATTCTTGGCCCGGCTCCAGTCGCTGGCCGAGCTGTAGAGCACCGGCACCGCCACCACCAACAGCAAGCTGTAAAGCACCAACACCAACAGAGCAATTTGGAAAATGAGCATCATCTTTACGGATCCCTCACAAAAGTCTTGTCTTGGATAAGGGCTCCCGACAACACCGGTCTGCCCAACCCGAGCCGGCTCGCTGCACACCGGCGGCGGGGTAGAAAGGATAACGCTCTGACTATACCAAAACTGGGATCCCTCTCAAGGCCAGATCCGTCGGGGCAGCCGATGGATGAACTACCTAGATACAGACTGCATTCGGAAAGGGTTGAAGTCGGTTGCCACGTCAAAGTAGTCTTCCTGTTCCTGTTGCTTCAGCCAGCCGGTGATGGCGTAGGTCAGGGGCGTACAGACTGCCTCAACGGCACACTTGAACACGTAGTTGGAGACGATGAGGCTCATCAGACCGGGAAACACCCCCCAGAAAGCGATGAGAATAAACAGGCCCGTGTCCACCGCCTGGCCCACCAAGGTCGAGCTGATGGTGCGTATCCATAGCCAGCGTCCCCGCGTCCACACCTTCAGGCGCGCCAGCACATAGGCATTGGCAAAGCTGCCGCTCCAGTAGGCAATCAGGCTGGCCAGTACAATGCGCGGGGTAAGGCCGAGAATCTGGTTGTAGGCTTCCTGGTAGGGCCAGTCGGGGGCTGCCGGCAGGGATCCCACGATCATCAAGGTTACCGACATCAGGGCCGCCGAGAAAAACCCCAGCCAGATCACCCGCCGCGAGCGGGCATAGCCATAGACCTCTGTGAGGATGTCGCCAAAAATGTAGCTGAGAGGGAAGAGGATGGTGCCGCCATCGAAGGTAAACGGCCCCAAGAGCACGATCTTAGTGGAGGCGATGTTGGAAATGAGCAGCACAGCCACAAACAGGGCCGTCACCGCATCCAGGTGCCGGTAGGCGCGCTCCAAGCCTCGCTCAGACATCAGGATCCTCCTAGAAGTTTGCGGATCTGCCGTAGTTCTTTGACAATTAGGGCCAGGCCCTGACTGTGCCGTTCCACTTCGCTGGCAAGTTTACGGATCTGCTCTTCCAGGTTAGCGCTATAAGATTCCTGGCGCTCCAGGCGCTGGTTGAGGTTGGCAAGCCGCGTCACCACTTCCCGCTGGATGAGGTTTTCCGTGCCTTGGATGAGCAGCGTCTCGATGGCGGTGAGCTTGTTCAAGAGTAACTGGGTGTTGGTTTCCGACCCCGGCTCTGGTGCCGCCTCAGGGGTCACCCGCAAGGCCTTTTGAATTTGGGCCAGAAGGGCTTCTGCCTCAAAGGGCTTTTCAATGAAGTCAAAATCGACAAAAGGCTCAGGGATGCGGGCTGTTACCTGCTCTTTCATCCCCGACATGATGATGACGGGGGTATTCTTCAGGCTCTCTTCCTGCCGGATGGCCTGCAATGTGTCATAGCCGTCCATCTTGGGCATGACAAAATCTAGCAAGATCAGGTCGGGGTGATGTTTTTTGGCAGCCTCCAAGCCCGCTAGGCCGTCTTTGGCCTCCAGTACCTGAAACTGGTCAGCCAAGATGCTGGCTACCATCTTGCGGATCATGATGCTGTCGTCAATGACCAACACCGTCTTGGCTGTCATGCTTGGGCGCTCCCTTTTCCCAATCCGTTCGACCTGCTCAGCCCCTTCCTCCAGTGCATGGGGCATCGGGGACGTCCTTCCGGGGACACCAATAGAGTACTCTCCCTCTTAGGGAAGTGGGGTGTGACTAGCAACTTACAGCTCCAATTTCGCCGATTCTCCCAAGGCCGAGAACTTGCCGGTTTCCCATCGCTGCCTTGCTATAATCTAACGTAAAGAAACATTAAGCATTCGCACCTTGCAGGGTTATGAGCTTACAGTTGAGCTCCGAGCTGTCGCTGCCGATCCCATCGCCGGTTGGAGAGGCGGCCTACCGTGCCTTTCAGTGGGGCAAAAATCTCTTTGGCTTTGCCCATAAGGCTCTCTCCACCCAGGCTTTGGAGCTGATGCTCTCTGTGCTCAGGGAGCTGCAAAGTTTTTCCTCTGGGAAAGCCCTGCCGCCGCGGGAGCGGGTGAAGGTCAGCGCAGCTATTTTGCAAGAGTTGCGGGCTCGTTACGAACGGCTGCTCCAGGTCGATTGGCAAGACGCTGAGGCAGGTTACTACCCTCACGCGCTTCTTTTCGACAACCCCTGGCTGGACTTTGCCCGCCATTACCCAGAGGTGTGGCTGGATTTGCCCCAGGTTGCTCGGCGGGTCCACAGCCGGCGCTACCAGGAGTTTTCTCCAGACATCTCCACCGAGGGCTATCCAAAATACTATCTGCAAAATTTTCATTACCAAACCAACGGCTACCTAAGTGATCGCTCGGCTGAGCTCTACGACCTACAGGTGGAGCTGCTGTTTGGGGGCACAGCGGATGCGATGCGGCGGCGGGTAATCCGGCTGCTCAAGGATGCCCTCGATCCTGCTCTATCGGCTCCCCACATTCTCGATGTGGCTTGTGGTACGGGGCGGATGCTGCGCCTTTTGCGGGGATCCCTGCCCAACGCGGCACTGTATGGCCTGGACCTTTCCCCTGCCTATCTGCGCAAGGCCAACCGCCTGTTGCA
>NZ_JANSIR010000001.1:37979-40429 GCF_047462155.1 Synechococcus sp. OH2 | reverse complement strand
GGCTGCCTGCTGGGGGCGATCTCCTTTGGGTTGACCATTTTGGCAGGGTTTACGGGCGAGCCAGCGATGTTGCAACTGTGCATGATCCTGTTTGGCCTGGCTTCCGGGATCACCACCAACGGCGCCATTAGCCTAATGTTGGACTTGACGGCAGCAGAAACCGCCGGCACCTTCATCGGGGCTTGGGGCCTAGCCCAGGCCATGTCGCAGGCGCTTTCTACCCTCATTGGTGGCGCCCTGCTGGATCTGGGGCGGATTCTCTTTCCCTCTTCCCCCGTCCTCTCCTACGCCACCGTCTTCGGGGTGGAGGCGGCGGTGATGCTGCTGGCGGTGTATTTGCTGGGACGGGTAAGCGTAGCCGAGTTCCGGGAGAAAACCAGCCGCGCCCTGACCGAGGTGCTGGCGCTGGACCTGGAGGGCTAGCGCCGCTGGGCCGGCTCGTAGTGGGGGCAGCCTTGGCAGGGTCCGTTGGGGTTAACGGCGCAGCGCAACAGGGGCGAGCGGGCATTGAACCGACAGGAGGGATCCCCTAGAAAGTGGCCGGCCTCAGGGGGTGGGCTCACTGGGCGAATGAGAGCGCGGATACTGCACAGGTGATATTTGCCCTGCCGCAGTTGATAGGAATGGCGCTTTTCCAAAACCAAATAGTGCTGCTCCGCCAGTTGAACGTAGGTACCCGGATGGGGGCTGCTCTCCCAGGGACATTCCTCCACCACCTCTCCCGAATCCGCATCGATCCACTGAATGGGCAAGGCCGGGTTGACAGAAGACATAAGGTGCCAAGGAGGCCAGCCTGGAGAACAGACCGGCAAACAATAGAATGGACGCGGTTTTGCCTGTACTGGTTCTATTTAGTGTAGAGGATTTTCCTTGGGCGGGCCGCCAATTGGGGAGAGGATCGAGCCCCAGCTCCTCGCGCCTGATCTAGATCTCCTTTTTCCCGAGGGAGGTTACCTCCATCTCTTGCGCCTCGAGTAGCCAGAGACCTTATCTCTTGCGAGGGGGTTGCCTTAGACCCCGTTTTCTTACTGTGGCATTATGGGTCAGAAGCAAAGATTGGTAGCCTGGCTGAGGATAGGCCACTGGTGAGCCACATCTGCCTGGAGCGACCGGAGTCCTTATGGTAGGGCAAACCTTGGCTGGCCGCTATCAGATCCTAGAAGAACTGGGATCCAGCGGGCAAACCTACCTGGCCCAAGATGGCCATCGCCCCGAACAGATCTGGGTGGTGATCAGGCGTTGGCAACCTCGCTCTCCCAAGGAGGAAGAGCCCTCTGCCACCCGGCAGCAATTTCAACAGGCAATGGCGCTGCGGGAACGCCTGGGATCCCATGACACTCTCCCGCGCCTGCTGGCCTATTTTGAGGAGGGGGGGTCTTTTACTGGGTAGAAGAGTGGATCGAGGGGCCTACCCTGGAGCAAGCCTTGCGCCAGGCCACGGAGCAAGGGCAGCTCTGGTCAGAGGCGGAGGTGCGGGCCTTTTTGCAAGATGTGCTGCAAACCTTGGCCTTGCTACACAGTGAGGGGGTAAACTGCTGCAACCTAGAGCCCTCTCGCCTGATCTGTCGCCGGGCGGATGGCCGCTGGGTGGTGTTGGGCTTGGGCTGCTGCAACTCTGGGCCCGAGGCTGCCGACAGTGATCTGGAGGCACTTGGGCTCATCGCCATACAGGCCCTCTCAGGGATCCCGCCCCACAAGCTGTTTCGCGATCCGTTGACGGGGGAGCTGCGCTGGCACGATCTGGCTCTTACCAGCGCTCCTTTTGCCGCTTTTTTGGATTGCCTGGTGGGTTGTGACCCGCGGCAGCGCTTTGCTTCGGCAGTGGCAGCTTTGGCCGCTCTCCAGGCTTTGCCTCTGGCAGAGGGCGTCTCTCCCGGCGCTGAGATCCTGCCCGACCCTGTTGCCGCCGCTCCCTTACAGGAGCCGACTACGCCGCCGCGTTCCTCGGTATCACTGCGGGCGCGTTTCTGGATCCCACCACTTTGGGCGGGGAGTAGTCTGGCGGCTTTGCTGGTGCTACTCGGAGCTGCTGCCTGGCAACTGGCGGCCAACCTCAGCCTGTGGGGAGAGAAGGCAATTGTGCCCAGGGACTCTGTCCCGCCCGCGGGAACGAGGGCAAATTTGGGATCCGCTGGGCTCAAAAGCTTCAGCTCCCCAGAGCAGCCGCCCAATCCCTCCAGGACTGGATCCCTATCCTCTTCCAGCCCTGCCCTCAACCTAGCTGACTGGGCCAAGTCCTTGCAGCTCAAGGCCACACTGGAAGGCCCCGCCGCTATCACCGCTCTGGCCATCAGCCCGGATGGAGATCTCCTGGTTGCCGGGGGAGACGACGGTGTCATCCGCTTTTGGGATCCCCAGGCCGGCCAACTGCTGCAGAGCTGGGCAGGCCACGAAGGCTCGATTGAGACGCTGGCCATCAGCCCCGATGGTACCTTTTTGGTGAGTGGGGG
>NZ_JANSIR010000001.1:34966-37862 GCF_047462155.1 Synechococcus sp. OH2 | reverse complement strand
ACAAGACGGTGCGGGTTTGGGATTTGGCCACCCTGGGGGATGGGGTGCCACGGCTGCAGTTGCAGGGTCACACCGAGCTGATCAACAGCGTCGCCATCAGCCCCGATGGCCGTTGGATTGCCAGCGGCAGCGCCGACCGTACCATTCGCCTTTGGCAAGCTGAGGATGGCCAGTTGGTGCGCACCATCGACAGCGCCGCCCACCCGGTTACCCAGGGGTCAGGCATTACGGCGGTGGCCTTCGCTCCCTCTGGGGTGGCGGAAAAAAGGAGCCCGCCCTGGATCCTGGTGGCCGCCAACGGGGATCCCACCGTTCATCTTTGGGATCCCGGCAGCGGGGCTTTGTTGAAAACCCTGGAGGCCGACTACCCCATCGAGCAGGTGCTCCTCAGCCCCGATGGCCGCCACTTGCTCGCCGCCAGCGCTTCCGGCGTCTGGATCTGGAACGTGGGCACGGGATCCCTCGAGCGCACTCTGGCCCAGCCCTTGTCTGGCTTGGCCACCTTTGCCCTCAGCCCCGATGGCCGCCTGCTGGCCAGCGGCACCGATCACCGCGCCCAGCAGATCAAACTCTGGGATCTGGGCAGCGGCAAAGAGTTGCGCACCCTGGGCGGCCAGACTGGGATGGTGAGTGCTCTGCTGTTTGGCCCCAACGGGCAAACCCTTCTCAGCGGCGGTGCCGATGGCGCCATTCGCATCTGGGGGCCAGAACATCCTGCCTCAGAAGGGGACTCAGCCTTGAGGAATCGAGCCAGGTAAAATACTCCACGGAGAAGGGATCCCAGCAGCATGGGCAGAGTGGTCATTATCGGGGCAGGGCTGGCCGGCTTAACCTGCGCCAAGGTGCTGAGCCAGGCGGGTTGGAGCGATGTCCTAGTCCTGGAAAAAAGCGACGGCCCCGGCGGGCGGGTGCGCACCGACGCGGTGGAGGGCTTCCGTTTGGATCGCGGCTTTCAGGTGCTGTTTACCGCCTATCCCCAAGTGCGGCGGCATCTGGATCTAGGCCAGCTCAATCCCTACCCCTACCGTCCGGGAGCGATGCTGGCCCAACCCGGTCGTTGCTGGCTGTTGGGGGATCCCCTGCGGGATCCGACCAGCATTGTCCCTTCCCTCTTCAACCCCTTGGCCAGCTTTGGCGACAAGCTCAAGGTGCTGCAGTTGCGGGCGGAGCTGGCGCGGCGCACCCCAGAACAGGTTTTCCAGGAAGGACTGGGGGGATCTGACCGCTCAGTGCGAGAGTTCCTGGAGGAGTACGGATTTTCCCAAAAGATCTGCCAGCACTTCTTCTACCCTTTTTTCCGCGGCATTCTTTTGGATCCGGATCTGGCCAGCAGCGCCCGCCTCTTTGCCTTTTATTTCAAGATGATGGCCGAAGGAGCCATCGTCACCCCGGCGCTGGGCATGGGAGAGATTGTCCGCCAACTGGCCGGCCACCTTGCCCCAGAACAGATCCGCTACCAAACCTCGGTGGAGCGCATCCTGGTGGAAGAGGGAAAAGTGCGCGGGATCCGCACCGCCAAGGGCGAGGAGATCCCTGCTGAATGGGTGGTCTGTGCCACCGATGCCCCTCAAGCGCGAGCCTGGCAGGCCGAGCTCTGCCCTCAAGCTGCTGCGCCCATCCCCACCCAGGGACGGGCGGTGACCTGCCTTTATTTCTGCGCCCCCTTTTCCCTGGCCCGCGGTGCCTACTTGTACCTCAACGCCAGTGGCCAAGGCTGGATCAACCACTGGGTGCAGCTCACCCGCCTCAGCCCGGCGCTGGCTCCTGCCGGTCAGCATCTCTATTCGGTGACGGTGCTGGGGGATCCCCCTCTGGGCGATGAGGAACTGGCCCAAACCTGCCGGGCCGAGCTGCAGACCTACTTTCCCAAAGCCCCCTTGGAACGATTGCGCCTGCTGCGGGTGTATCGGATCCCTTTTGCCCAGTTTGTCCAGCCGCCCGGCTTTCAGCAGTATCTGGTTCCCACCGGCAGCGGCCTGCCGGGCCTTCTCTGGGCTGGGGAATACACCCACCAGAGCAGCATCGAGGGATCCCTGCGCAGCGGCGAACAAGCGGCGGCTTGGATTTTACAAAAATCTTCTGTATAGAAAGACACAGACTTTGACTTTCTTAATCCCCTTCTCAGCCCAAAAAGGGGGATGGTGTGGTATGTAGAGGGTGTCTACCCCAGGGATCCCTCTGCCATGCAAAGCGCTACTCTTAACTCGCTTTCCCTTCTGCAGCGCTCGTTTGAAGTTGTAGTCCCCATCTATGGGCCGCTGTTGATCCTGGCCTCTCCCGGCTTCTTCATTCCCATCGTCGCAGAGCTGATCCCACTTTTTGGGGGGATCCTCAATTTGGCCTACAGCCTAATTGTTGCTCCCATCCTGGCTGGCGCAGCCTTTTGGCTGGTGGATCAGCACCTGAAGCGGCAAGCTCCCCTGCTGGGCAACAGCCTCGACCGGGCCCTTTCGAAGGCAGTGCCTCTGGTTTTCGGCAGCATCTTAGTAGGACTCCTCTCTTTCCTTGCCTCCCTCCTTTTGATCCTTCCTGGCATTTACGTGGGAGTCAGGCTGGTTTTTACCCCTTGTGCCATTGCCTTGGAAAATCGAGGAGCTACAGAAGGGCTGCGCTACAGTTGGAACCTTGTCAAGGGCCGCTGGTGGGGCGTGTTTTGGGCTCTTGTGGTTCCAGGTTTGATTTGGGCTGTTGTCTTTTTTGTTTTTGTTGTTTTTGCAGGAGTCTTAGGTTCGATCCTCGGCTTTGATGGGACTGTGCTTGGGTTGGTGCCTGGGGTGGTCGGGGGGGTAGCAGTTACGCCACTTGCCTGGACCTATATCGTGCTCCTGTTCCGATCCCTGCAGCACTTGAAGGGGCAAGCGGCCTCCTGATTGCGGCGTTTGTCTCGGATGGCAAA
>NZ_JANSIR010000001.1:30459-34840 GCF_047462155.1 Synechococcus sp. OH2 | reverse complement strand
GCGCCGCTCACGCGACCACCCCCAGCCCCTCTCCCAGGGGGAAGTCAGCCCTCACCCCCAGCCCCTCTCCCAGGGGGAGAGGGGAGTAATGCCAGAGAGCTCTGCCGAATCTCTAGTTAGGGAGAAGGGCGCTCCAGGATGCCACCTCCCAGCAGGAGATCCCCGTGGTACCAGACGGCGGCTTGGCCAGGGGTGACGCCAAATTGCGGCTCGGCAAACTGTAGCTTCACCCGCTCCGGCGATTTTGGGATCACCATAGCCGGCACCGGTGGGGTACGGTAGCGCACCTGCACTTCCACGGCCAAGGGTTCTGCCGGCGCAGGGATCGAGACCCAGTTCACCCGCCGCACCCACGCCTCAGCTTGGGTGGCTTCTTCCCGCTCTCCCACTACCACGCGGTTCATGGCCGCATCGATGCGCACCACATAGAGCGGACGGGAAGAGGCAATCCCCAGCCCCTTGCGCTGGCCGACGGTGTAGTGGTGGATACCTTCGTGATATCCCAGGACTCGCCCCTGGGTATCGACAATTTCCCCCGGCCTTTGACCCAGGTGCTGATCCAAAAAGTTGCGCATCGAGCCATAGGTCTCGATCAAGCACAGATCCTGGCTTTCGGGCTTGTTTGCCGTAACCAAGCCGTAGCGCGCGGCAATCTGACGGGTCTGGGCCTTGGTGTACTCGCCCAAGGGGAAGAGGCTGTGGGCCAGGTGCTCCTGGCTGAGGTCGTAGAGAAAATAGGACTGATCCTTCTGCCGATCCACCGCCCGCAGCAGTTGATAGCGCCCCAGCTCGGCCTCAAAACGCACCCGCGCGTAGTGGCCGGTGGCGATCTGAGAGATGCCCAGCGTCTCGCGGGCATAGGCCAGCAGGGGGCCGAACTTCACTAGCTTGTTGCATTGGGAGCAGGGCAGCGGTGTGATCCCCTCCCCATAGCCGGCCACCAAGTAATCGACAATGGCGGCCTGAAACAGCTCACGGCTATCCACCACATGGTGGGGGATCCCCAATTGCTCACAGATGGCAGCAGCATCCACCAGGCCGTCGGTGCAGCACTGGCCTTTCCCTCGCATCAGCCAGAGAGTCACTCCCTCCACGGCATAGCCCTGTTCGTGGAGAAGGGCCGCCACCGTGGAGCTGTCTACCCCCCCAGAAAGGGCCGCCACAATGCGGGGCCGAGAGGGGGATCCGGCTATCTCCGGAGCAACTAGAGGGTGGGGGCTGGTAACCATCGCAGCAGGGGATTAGGAAACAACAAGGGTCGGCAAATCCTCGCCTTCCTACACCAGGCCAAACCCGGATTTCCAGCTTAGCTTGCTTCCGAATCGGCTGGCCGGGATCCCGCCTCAGGCGTGGGTTCTGGGAAGCCCCTTTGGCGCAGCCGCCGCAGCGAATCCAAAGCCGCCGCGGCAACGCTATCGTGGGGATCCCTGGCCAGATAGTTGAGGGCAGAAACACTCTTGGGCGAGGGCAGATTTCCCAAGGCCTGGGCCAGCCGCTGCCGCACCAGCCAATCTTCCGACTGGGCAAACCGCAGGATGTGATCCAAAGCCCGCAGATCCCCCAGTTCTCCCAGAGCTGCAATGGCCGCCTGCTGCAGCAACACTTCCGGCCCCTCCAACGCCCGCAGCAGCACCTCATAGGCCCGTGGATCCTTCAGGTTGCCCAGGGCCACGGCGGCGCTGAAGCGCACCAGCCACTCCACATCTTCATAAAAAGCCCGCACCAGGGCCTCAAAAGCCCGCGGATCTTCCAAGTAGCCCAGGGCGCCTGCCGCATCGGCGCGAATGCCGTAGTCCGGGTCTTGGGTGAGGATCTCCAGCAGCTTGGGCAGACAGGCGTCCGTCTGCTTGATCCCTAGGGCAAAGACGGCAAAAGAGCGCACCTGCAGGTTTTCGTCGTCGATGACCTGCAAAATCAGCGGCACCGCCTGCTCCGCTGGCACATCCCGCAACTGGGCCAAGGCCACCATGCGATCCGCAGGGCGTTGGCTGCGCAAGCGTTGGGCGATTTCCTCCAGACGAGCGGGGTTGACAGGATCCAGAGCAGAGACAGTCATGGCCTTAACAAATGTTTACAGTCTCTCTTCATTATGGCAAATTGGGCTGCGCTCGGACAGGGGCCGGCTTTGAGGTCGGGATCCCTATCGACAGGGGCTGAGGCTTTGATTGGGAAATCCTAGCATTGTTGCCGAAAAAAGCAGCTCGATTGAGCCCCATCCCCAAGATTTTGGCTATTTTGGTGATGCGAGGCTCTCTCCCGGTGGTCTCTATGCTGAAATCTTCGCCTGGTCGCCAACTGCTCTCACTTGGGATCCTCCTGCTGTCGGCAGGGGGCATGTTGTGCTTGTCCCCTCGTTTATCTTCTGCTTTGGCCAACGAACAAGCGGTTCCCGAAGCGGAGCTGGCGCTGCAGCCGCTTTTGCCGCCGGGATCGCGCATCCTCCGCTCCCGTCGGCTGAGCGACACAGAAGCCGAGATCTGGGTGGAGTCGCGCGGCGGCAGCAGCCCTGTAGTTATGCGGCTCAACGCCTCAGGCCGTTGGGAACAGGATATGAACGCTACTCTGGCGCGGGGAGCCAGCCAGATGCAAGCTCTTGCCCGGCAACAAACGGCAAACCTGCCCGACGGTTTTGGCCAGACCGCTCCTGACCAACCGCCGCCGGTGCCTTCTCTTCTGCAAACCACCCAAGCTGCCTCTAGCCTGATCCCACCGGTGGATCGGGAGCAGGAAACCCAGCGGGCCTTAAGTGGAGCCGGACGGGCGGATCCCTTTGTGCCCCAAAACGTGCGTGCTCCTGAGCCGACCCTTGATCTGCCACCTCTACCTCCGCCTCCGGAACTGCCGCCGCCCGGCAATGGTGGCGAAGTGCCCGTAGCAGTGGCCACCCCGCTCCCGACGCCCACTCCCGACCCGGCGGCCTTTGCCCGCAGCGTGCAAGTTTCTGGGGTTGTCCAAATCGGCGGTGAATCCTTTGCGCTGGTTTCCGGTCCAGGCGTGATCCCTTCTGTGGTGCAGGCCGGGCAAAACTACCAAACTGCCAAAGTGGCCGGAGTATCGGTGCCAGAGCGACGGGTTGTGCTCTCGGAAGGAGGCGAGACCGTCGTGAAGACAATGCAAGACACCACTGTAATTGTGGGTGCGCCCTAGCCGTGGCTATTCCAGAGCCCAGCGGTTTGATCTACTCTCCCGCCTCTGGGCAAGGGATTTTTCCAAAGTCAAGTCTAACTCCCCTCTCCCAGAGGGAGAGGGGTTGGGGGTGAGGGAGTCTGGGAAAATCAAAAACGAGGCTCGCTGTTGAGGCGTGACGGCTGCTGTTTTAAATAGCGCAAGAACTCCCGCAGTTCGGCCTCATTCAGTTGGTGGCGAGATTTTTTCTGGAAGCGACGCTCCAGGAACTCTTGTCCTTCCTTGCGGCCCCAGCCAATACGCTGCATCTCGACATCTGTTTGAGCAATGATGTCCGACAAATCCTCCCCCTGGGCCTCTGGCTCCCTCAGGTTGGGCAGCTCCGGGAGCGACTGCTGTCGGACAGGGATCCCTGTTGGCTCAGGGGCTTGAGGGGCAGGAGAAGAGTGGGTGCGCCCATTGGCCAAGGCCAAGTCGGGAGTTGGCAAATAGGGCAGCCTGGCGGCAGCAGAATCCATACCCAAGCTCAAGGAAGTTGCGGAATGACCGAATCCTGCGTGGTTTAAAGCGCGCTTCAGCGCAGCATCTTCCGCTTCTTCTACTGTGTTGGAGCCGGCAATACCACTACCCAGAACCGTGTTGTTCACCACCACCTGGGCTTTGACAATGTAGATCCCTTCTTCTACGCGCAACAGATCGGTGAGCAAACTGCCCATAGGGTACCGCTCTCGAAACTGTTGAATCATGCTTGCGCCGAAACCTGTCGCTGCTCGGGGCTTGACTACAAGCTAGCTTGAAAGTACGCCTCACATCCAGATCTCAACGCCTCAATCTCAAATCAACATCGGCTAAAGATGTCTATCGAGCAGATCCCAACAAGAAGAGAAGTCTTTCCCAACAGTCAGCGTTCGGCTCGACAAGGGTATGCTATGGCCAAGGGATCCAGTTGCCAAGGTTGCCCTGAGTGGCTGGCTTGGAAAAGGAAAACTGATTTATTATCGCTGCACAGCAAGGCATAACGGAGAACCATGGCTAGCGATACAACCGGGGCCAGCTCAGCCAGTTTGGGGCAGGCAGCCATTCGAGAGCGCAATTATGGCACTGCTTTGCAGTTGCTGCGGCGGGCTTATCGTGCGGATCCCAGCCCGGAGAATGCCCGTTGGCTGGCCACCGCCTACGAAGAAGCGGGGTATGCCCAATTGGCCGCCCTCTATCGAGAATTGGCCCAAGAGCGCAGGGAGACTGCCAAAGCAAT
>NZ_JANSIR010000001.1:23299-30404 GCF_047462155.1 Synechococcus sp. OH2 | reverse complement strand
AATTCCAAGCCCCCAAACCTCCCGGCACCCTTGCAGAACTGAAGCAACCCCCTTCTGAACCGCCGGAGCGCAAGACCATTCCCTTGCCCCAGCCGATCCCACACCCAACCCCACCGGCATCCTCTCCGGATCAGCCGGTTTGGGTCTACAAGCCCGCCCCCATTGACCCCAAAAGCATCAGCCGTCAAACGCCCCTTCGATCTCAAGCCGCGGAGCCTGCCCCTTCCCCTCAACAATCGGCGGAGAGGAGCAACTATCTGCCGGTTCAACACGCCCCGGATTTACAAAACCCGCAGCAGGGATCCCCCTTCCTGCGGCGGCTGAACCAACTGCATCGCCAGTTTAAGGATCGGCCCACGGCGGAGCTGGCTCTGCAACTGGCGGAAGCCTACGACGAGCAGAAGAACTTCAAAGAGGCCCAGCGCTACTACCGAGAGGTGTTGGATCTGGATGATTCCTGGCTGTTGCGACCAATGGTGCAGGAGCGCCTGGAAGAGCTGCAGCAACTGCAGGAGCAGGGTTCTTTGGCGGATCCCTCGGCCCAAAGTTTGCTCAAGCTGGCCGAGAAGTTGGAGCAGGAGGGGGAAATTGCCCGGGCCGAGCAAGTTTACCGCCAGATCCTAAAAATGAATGCCACCTTGGATGTTTATGCTAAGGCTCGCAAGGGGCTAAATCGGCTCTATCCGGACGGAAAGCGGTGAACGGCAGACCCTCGCATCTCCCCTGAACCGTCACAATTCGGAAGCAGCTTCTCCTCAAAATGGATCCCGCGGGTCGAGGGCATCTCGCAGACCATCCCCCAGCAAGTTAAAAGACAAAGAGGTGAGCACCACCATCAGGGTGGGGGCTAGCACCAGCCAAGGCTGCAGAATGATTACCGAAGCATTGGTGGCCAGCGACAGCATATTTCCCCAAGACGCATCCGGCTGTTGGATCCCCAGGCCGATCAAGCTCAGCACCGACTCCGCCACGATGTAGCCGGGCACCGCCAAGGTTGCCGAGATCACCACGTAGGTGGTGGTCTGAGGCAGAATATGCCGCACCAGCAGATACAGGGATCCGGCCCCGGCCACCCGCGCCGCCTGCACAAAGTCTCGCTCCCGCAAGGACAGCACCTGGCCCCGAATGACCCTGGCCAAGCCCGCCCAACCCACAAAAGAGAGGATGGCCACAATCACCAAAAAGCGCTCGGCATTGCTGAAGGGCACGCCGGTCAGCGGGTTCACCTGCAACACCGCCGCCAGCGACACCAGCAAATACAGGGTTGGGATCGACATCAACACCTCAGTCAGCCGCATCAGCAGCGTATCCACCCAGCCGCCGAAGTAGCCGGATATGGCCCCCACCAGCAGGCCGATGGGAAAAGAGATGCCGATGCCCACCAGGCCAACAAACAGGCTGACGCGCCCGCCATAGACCAGACGGCTGAAGTAGTCGCGGCCCTGATCATCCGTGCCCAGCAGGTGCAGCCGCGCTACCGGCAGCCCTTCCTCTGGCCGCAGGGGGACGGTGCCGAACAAATGTCGATCCCAGGGGATCAGCCCCAGCCAACGGTAAGGGGTGCCGACCACAAACAGGCGGATCCCGGCGGGACGGCTGCTATCCACCAAAAGCGGACGTTCGCCCGTTTCCAGATCCACCGGCCCCTGGCGGGTGGGGTAAACGTGGGGCCCCAGCCAAGCGCCCGACTCATCCCACAAGTGAATGGCGGTGGGGGGCAAAAGGGATCCCCCTGGCTGCGATTCCAGCGGGCTGTAGGGGGCAACAAACTCGGCAAAAATGGCGCAGACGTAGAAAAAAACGAGAATGTAGGCTCCCACTTGAGCCCAGCGATTTTGGCGCAGCCGTTTCCACCACTGCATGAGGCCAGGGTTCCGGTTGGGCGAGTTGCCAGAACGAAGTTGGCTTTTAGTGTAGCTAAGCTTTGGGGTTATTTCGAAGACACTGCCCACGCCGTCCAATCTTGAACGGATCCCCCTAGCCGGCCAGGGAATAGCTGCGGCTGCAGGGGGCCATCATTTCCATCCGAGCTGCGGCGATGGTCTGCGGCAGCACCCCCACCAGCCGCGCCAAAATGTCATCCGGCAACTGCTTGACCAACTCCGCAGAGAAAAACTCCTCCAAGCTAAAGAGCAAAATCCGCGCCCGCTGGGCCGGCAAAGGATTATCGGTGATCTGCTGCAACCAGCGCATCCAGTGCAGCCGCTTGGTATAGGCGTTTTGCCGCTCTTGATAGCCCTGAGGATGCAACAGAGCCACATCCCCAATCGGGATCACGCTGCTCGACTCCACATCCAAGGGCCCCCCCACCGCAGCGCCCGGCCCGGCAAACTCGGCATGAAACGTCTTGCAGATGATCAAGGCGTTGTGCCGCTGCGGATCCACCATCAGCAATTGGCCGCTGCTGAGGCTGCGAATCAGTTGACCTGGCTCAACCCACTGAACCAGGCTATGGCTGTTGGGAGAGGGCTCGTTCATACCTCTTTAAGATATCTCAGCTCCCCTTCCCCTTACATGAGATCTTCAACTTTCGCAGCTCTGCTTGACCAAATCTTCATAGATTGGGGGGAGAGGGCCAAACGTGGCCTTCCCCCAAGCTACTGGCGGGGGGTTTGGATCTCGCCGACAACCCGAATGGCGATCCCTTCGCCGGCCTGGCAGCGGCCAATGCGGCGAGCATAGGAGTAGCCGGCGCTGTGGAGCTCTTGCAAAAGCTCTGCGGTGAAGGCGGGATCCACCGCCAGCAGTAAGCCGCCGCTGGTTTGCGGATCCGCCAAGAGCAACTGCTGGCACTCCGGTAGAGAGTCGGCCTCTACGCCTTCATAGCCTTGCCAGTTGCGGCGGGCTGCACCTGGGAAGATCCCCGCCTCCGCCAAGGAGAGGGCCTCGGGCAAAAAGGGAATGGCAGCCAAATCCAGCTCGGCGCTTACCCCTGAGCCACGACAGACCTCTAGCAAGTGTCCCAAGAGGCCAAACCCCGTTACATCGGTTAGGGCGTGAACCTGGGGTCGCCGCGCCAGTTGCGGGCCGATGCGGTTAAGCTGAGTCATCACCTGCAAAACCTCGGCGTAGCCCGCTGCGCTAAGCTGACCCTTTTTTAGGGCAGTGGTCATCACCCCGATCCCCAGCGGCTTGGTTAGGATGAGGTCGTCGCCGGGCTGAGCCGTGGCGTTGCGGCGGATGTGCTGCGGGTGGGCCAGGCCTGCCGCCACCAAGCCGAAGATGGGCTCGGGCGAATCGATGGAGTGCCCCCCGGCCAAAGGGATCCCGGCTTCCTGACAGATCTGGATTCCCCCGGCCATGATCTCCCGAATAGCCGACAGGGGCAGGGTGTTGACTGGCATGCCCAAAATGGCGAGGGCGAGAATGGGCCTACCCCCCATTGCGTAAACGTCAGAGAGGGCGTTGGCTGCGGCAATGCGGCCAAAATCCACCGGATCGTCCACGATGGGCATGAAAAAGTCGGTGGTTAGGATCAGGGCCTGCTCGTCGTTGAGTTGGTAGACGGCGGCATCGTCGCTCGTTTCAGCCCCCACCAACAGGGCCGGATCTGACCAAAGAAGAGGCAGCTCCTTAAGAATCTGCTGCAGCAGCGCCGGGGCAATTTTGCAGCCGCAGCCGCCGCCGTGGGAGTATTGGGTGAGGCGAAGGGGAGTCTCCATGCAAGCAAAGGGAGAAAACGTCGGCCTGACTTTACTGTAGCGGCAGCTGGCGGCAACTGGAAAAAGGGGCGCTGGGCTAAGGTTGAAGGGATCCCTCTACCCATAGCGTTGCCATGTCTTTTGTCCCCTTGCACTTGCACAGCGAGTACAGCCTTCTGGACGGGGCTAGCCAATTGCCGCGTTTGATTGAGCAGGTGGTGGCGATGGGTTTGCCAGGACTGGCCCTGACCGATCACGGCGTCATGTATGGGGCCATTGAGCTGGTGAAACTGTGTAAAAGCAAAGGGATCAAGCCGATTATTGGCAACGAGATGTATGTTATCAACGGCGATATTCGAGACAAAAGCCGCAAGTATCCCAAGTATCACCAAGTGGTTCTAGCCAAAAACACCCAGGGCTATAAAAACTTGGTGAAGCTAACCACTATTTCCCATCTCCACGGCGTTCAAGGCAAGGGGATCTTTGCTCGCCCCTGCATCAACAAAGAGTATTTGGCCCAATACAAAGAGGGGTTGATCGTGACCAGCGGCTGTCGAGCTGGGGAAGTGCCCCAGGCCATTTTGCAGGGGCGGCCAGAAATTGCCCGCCAGGTTGCCGCCTGGTATCAAGAACAGTTTGGAGACGATTACTACATTGAGATCCAGGATCACGGCTATCGAGAAGACCGCTTTGTCAATGTGCAATTGGTGCGCATTGCTCGCGAATTGGGGATCCCGATCATCCTCACCAATGATAGCCACTTCATCTCCTGCTGGGATGTGGAGGCCCACGATGCCCTGCTCTGCATCCAAACAGGCAAATCTCTCACCGAGAAAGATCGCCTTCGCTACAGTGGGACGGAATACCTGAAAAGCCCAGAAGAAATGCGCCGCCTCTGCCGCGACCACCTGGAGCAAGAGGTGATCGATGAAGCCATTGCCAACACCCTCAAGGTGCTGGAAAAGATCGAGGGCTACGACCTATTTGGGGAAATGCGCATGCCCGACTACCCGGTTCCACCGGGCCATTCTGCCGATAGCTATCTCACCGAATTGGCCTGGCAGGGGTTGGCAAAGCGCTGCGGCGTTGCCTATCCAGATCAGATTCCGGAAAACTATCAGGAGCGCCTGCGCTTTGAACTAAGCATCATCCAACAAAAAGGCTTCTCCAGCTATTTCCTGGTGGTTTGGGACTACATTCGCTATGCCCGCGAGCACGGGATCCCAGTAGGCCCAGGCCGCGGTTCGGCAGCCGGATCCCTGGTGGCCTATGCCCTGCAAATTACCAATATTGACCCCGTCAAATATGGGTTGCTCTTCGAGCGTTTTCTCAACCCAGAACGGCAATCGATGCCGGATATCGATACCGATTTCTGCATCGAGCGGCGGGGAGAGCTGATCGACTATGTAACCCGCAAGTATGGTCAAGAGCGAGTGGCCCAAATCATCACCTTTAACCGCATGACTTCCAAAGCTATTCTCAAAGATGTTGCCCGGGTGCTCGATATTCCCTATGCCGAAGCCGACAAAATGGCAAAGCTGATCCCGGTATCGCGGGGTAAGCCTGCCAAACTGGAGGAGATGATCGGCGAGAACACGCCGGCTCCAGAGTTCAAAGAAAAATACGAGAAAGACCCAACCACTCACCGCTGGATCGAGCTGGCCCGCCTGTTGGAAGGCACCAACAAAACCTTTGGGGTTCACGCTGCCGGTGTAGTTATTTCTAAGGATCCCTTGGATGAAATTGTGCCTTTGCAGTACAATAACGAAGGCCAAATCATTACCCAGTACTCGATGGAAGATATTGAGTCTCTGGGCCTGCTGAAGATGGACTTTTTGGGGCTGCGCAACCTGACGATGATCCAGCGGGCTGTGGAGCTGATTCGAGAGCACAGAGGGGTCACCATCGACCTGGATAACCTACCCTTGGATGACGAGAAAACCTACCAACTTTTGGAAAAGGGAGAGCTGGAAGGGATCTTCCAACTGGAATCTTCTGGGATGAAGCAGGTGGTGCGAGAGCTCAAGCCTTCCAACTTAGAAGACATTTCCTCGGTCTTGGCTCTTTACCGACCGGGGCCATTGGATACGGGCATGATCCCAGACTTTATCGATCGCAAACATGGCCGCAAGCCGGTAACCTATGCCCACGATCTCCTCAAGCCAATCCTTCAAGATACCTATGGCGCCATTCTCTACCAAGAACAGATCATGCGCATTGCCCAGGACATGGCCGGCTATACCCTGGGCCAGGCCGACCTGCTGCGGCGGGCGATGGGGAAAAAGAAAGTTTCCGAGATGGAGCAACAGCGAGAGCAATTCGTCCGGGGAGCTTTGGAGCGAGGTGTGGCCAAGGAAGTGGCCACGGAACTATTTGACCAGATGGTTGCTTTCGCCGAGTATTGCTTCAACAAATCCCACTCTACGGCCTATGGACTGATTACTTTCCAGACAGCCTATCTCAAGGCCAATTATCCAACAGAATACATGGCGGCGCTGCTTTCTTCTGTGGGAGGGGATCAAGATAAGGTGCAGCGCTATATCACCTATTGTCTGTCGATAGGGATCCAGATTCAACCGCCCGATATCAACCGCTCTGGGCTGGATTTTACCCCCCAAGGATCCAGCATTTTGTTTGGTCTAGGGGCGGTGAAGAATGTGGGTGAGGGGGCGATTCAAAACATCCTGGCTGCCCGCCAGGCGGGGGGCCCCTTCACCTCTTTGGCCGACTTTTGCCAGCGGGTGGATCTGCGCCTGGTTAACCGTCGCGCCATCGAGTCGCTGATCTGTGCAGGCGCTTTTGATTGTATTTCCCCCAACCGCAAGCAATTAATGGTGGATCTGGATCCCATTCTCACCTGGGCGACGGAGCGGGCCAAGTCCAAAGCCATTGGTCAAGCCAGCCTATTTGATTTGTTGGGCAGCGACAGCAGTGATGGCCAGGGATTTATGGAAGCGCCGCGGGGGCCTGCTACCGAAGATTTTCCAGCGCCAGAAAAGTTAAGGCTGGAACGGGAGCTGTTGGGTTTTTATGTTTCGGATCACCCGCTGCGGCGGATTCAAGAGCAGGCGCGCCTGTTGGCTCCCGTTAACCTCTCGGATTTGAGCGGCTACGCAGCCGAGACTTCTGTAGGCATTCTGGCCCTAGTGACCGCCATCAAAACCGTAACCACCAAGAAAGGGGATCGCATGGCCATTGTGCAACTGGAAGATCTCACCGGCAGTTGCGAAGCGGTGATCTTCCCCAAGACTTACGAACGTTTGCGCCATCGCCTGGAGGTGGATCAACGGCTATTGATCTGGGCCAAGGTGGATCAGCGGGATGAACAGGTGCAATTGATTGTCGAGGACTTGCAGCCAATTGAATCGGTGAGTTGGGTTACGGTGCAACTCCCTCTGGAGGCTGCCGGAACTGTAGAGGAGCGACACCGTCTGCAGGCGGTTCTTACCCGTCAACGCTCGGAA
>NZ_JANSIR010000001.1:19890-23200 GCF_047462155.1 Synechococcus sp. OH2 | reverse complement strand
AGGAAGAAAATCGCATCCCCGTTGTGGCGGCCATCGTCGCCCCTCCCCACACGCTCTGGGTAAGACTGGGATCCCAATTTTGGGTTAAAAATGCCCAGGCTGCAGTTGAGGCCCTCCGCCAAGCTGGCTATACCGCCCGCAGCGAAGCGCTAGCCTCTTAAGCCGTCAACCCAACTGTCGTTCCAGCCAAGTGCGTAACTGGGTCACGGTTAGCCGCGGCGAGGGGCGGGGCAGAGATCGTTCGGGATCCCCCGCCAAGCTCAGCACGGGAACCTCCAGTTGGTAGCGCTCCCACCAGGCGGGGTTGGCAGTAATGTCGCGGATTTCCAACGTGGCGATCTCAGGGATCTGCTGCAACTTCTCCGCTAGGCCCTCACAGAGGTGGCAGCCGGGCTTGCTGTAGAGGATCAAGGGCGGCCAAGGCATAGGGGATCCCTAAAGGCTGACAGTACAGGCCAGACGACGATGCTGCAGCGAGGGCATCTGCCGCCGGATAAGCTGCAGGCGCTCCGGGTCGATCTCGGCAATGGCCACCCCTGGTTTTTCGCCGCCGGCATCCGCCAGGATCGTCCCCCAAGGATCCACGATCATGGCGTGGCCATGACATTGCCGCCGCTCGTAGTGGGTGCCCACCTGGGCGGGAGCAATCACGTAGCAGGTGTTTTCAATAGCGCGACACTGCAGCAAAACTTGCCAGTGGTCCCGGCCCGTGTAGGCGGTAAAGGCGGCGGGGATCAACAGCACCTGCGCTCCTCGATCCACCAAGGAACGATACAGCTCGGGAAAGCGCACGTCGTAACAAACCGATAGACCTAGCATGCCCAGCCGCTCTTCCTGGCAGACCACCACCTCGTTGCCGCTCACCACCGTGTTCGACTCGCGGTAGGTGTTGCCGTCGGGCAGGTTGACGTCAAAAAGGTGGATCTTGCGGTAGCGGGCCAGCTCCTTGCCCTCGGGGCTGTAGAGGGCGGCGGTGTTGTACACCTTGCCTTGTCCATCCGGCACCGGGTATCCCCCGCCCAGCACGAATACCTGGTAGCGCTGGGCCATCTTGGCCAAAAACTCCTCGGCCCGCTGCGCAATCTCTGGGGCAAGGCGAGCTTTTTCTGCCTCCGGCCCCATGAAGGCAAAGTTTTCCGGCAAAGCTACCAGCTCACATCCCCGCCGCGCCGCAAAGTCAATCCACTCCTCTGCCTGTTGTAGGTTGCCGGCCAGATCGGGGGTGCTGGTCATCTGAAGGGCGGCTGCCAAATAGGATCGCATGGGGAAACTCCAGGAAAACTCAAAGGATCCAGCCGTCTAGCCCACCAGGTGCCACCAGCCCAACGCAGGCCCCACAAATCGCACCACTACCCAGACAATGGCCAGGAGAATAATGCCGGCCCAAGCGCCCCGAGTTGTCCAATTGTAGATCGTGCGGGCTTGGGCTTTGGTGAGAGGAATATCTTTGAGCTGGGGAAACAGTAGCTCTTGGTCAGGATCGGGGCTTTTGCGGGTTTTGCGGCGCTTCGCTTCGCCCATAGGGTGACCTCCAAGTTGGCTTTTGCTGTGCCGGGGTAGTGACCCTCATCTTAATGCTGATACACTTCCGGTGCGCCCACAACTTTTCCCAACGGTAGGGTGGCTGGGGGGGGGTGCGCCGCCTGGCACTGTCTTTTGCCGATCCACATCGACGAAAGTGCCCTCAGAGGGATCCTGGACAGGTGAGCACGGCCATGCCCTGGGACAGACCTATGTTGGTTGGCCCCTGCTCCGGCTAGCCGGAAATCCACAGAGGGGATCCCTGGTGCTCTTGGGGCCGGCTGCCATCTTCCTCGGTAATGGCCACCGCCCGCACCCATTCTGCGGATGCAAACACTGGCGGTAGGCGCAGCTCCTGTTCTTGATTCCCCACCGCGTCTACTCGAAAAGCGGCAGTGAGGATCGCCCCCGCCTTATCCTTGGTGAAAGGCGCTTCCGGTTCCAGCACCACCCAGAGCGCATAGACGCGGCCCTCCGGCAGCGGCGGCAAACCACGGGCCACTAGCTTCCCTCGCAAGCCCTGCGGATCCACCTCTACCGTAACCGAGCCAGTCACGTTTTCTGCCGTCGGCTGCAATTCATAAGTCAACACCTCGACCGGGATCCCTTCCATCTGGGCCAGTTGCAGCCTGCGCCACAGGTACAGGTTCCCCAGTCCTAGGGCGACCATTAACCCCGCTGCCAGTGCCGCCAGGCCCCGCTGCCAGCGTGGGGATCCCTGAATGGCCAAGCCGGAAGTGGGGAGGGGTTTGGGCGCCGGCTCTGTGTAGGCTTGCAGCAGAGAAGCCCGCAAGCTGGGGGGAGGTTGCTTTTCTTCGACGCCGTAGGCCCTCTCCAGGATCTGTTGCAGGGCTTGCAGCTCCTGCTGTAGCTCCGGGCGCAGCTTGAGCACCGCTTCCAGTCGGTCGGCCTCTTCTGGGGAGAGATCCCCCAGCACGTAGCCGGCCAGCCACAGTTGCAGTTCCTCGGGAGACACAGACTCGGCTTTCATAGGGCGCCTCCCAGCAACTCGCGCAGCCGCAGCAAGCCTCGGCGGGCTCTGGCTTTAACCGTTCCCAAAGGCAGATCCAATTGCTTGGCAATTTCTGTCTGGCTCATGCCTTCGTAATAGGCCATTTTGAGGATTTGGCGTTGATGTTCAGAGAGCTCGGCCAAAGCCGTTTGCACCTCCACTGCCTGATCAGCGCGGGCCAATTGCTCCAGGGCCGTATCCTCGGCGGCGTTGCCCTGTAATTCCACTCTGCCCCGTTCCAGGGATCGCTGTCGATTGCGCCAGGAGCGCAGCCGATCCAAGCAGCGGGAGCGGGCCAAAATGCCTAGGTAAGTGCGCAGGGATCCCCGCTTGGGATCGAAGGAAGAACGGGCCAAACTCAGAAAAATGTCCTGCGTCAGATCTTCGGCCTCGGCAGAGTTGCCCAACATCTTGCAGGCAATTCCGTACACTAAACCGGCGTGCCGGTCGTAGAGGATGGCCAAAGCTTGGGATTGGCCTGCCTTGAGGGCTGAAAACACCTCCGCATCGCTTTTCTCCTGCAGGGATCGTTCAGCTTTATCACCCTCAATCTTCATGGAGAAAAAGTGCAAATAGAACGGTGGCAGGAAGGTATTTAGAGAGAAGCAAGCCCTGCCTGGGGCAAGCCAGAAAGAGTAATGACCTTCATAATTTATCGCCTGCATAGGCATGAAGTCAACCCCGCTGGAGAAAGCGCAGAAAGCCCTCTCCCGAGCTGGGATCGGGCTGAAACAAAACAGCAACAATTGGCCAGAAAAATGATTAAATTGCAACGAT
>NZ_JANSIR010000001.1:8811-19729 GCF_047462155.1 Synechococcus sp. OH2 | reverse complement strand
TCAGGTCAATTCGATACAGGGTGGAGCCGCCGATGGCAAAGCCGGTATCCACCCCGCCGACCGTACGGATGTCAAACCCGCCCACCGGGCCGAAGTTCACGCCCAGGAGGCCAATCGGCATTTGCACCCCGTCGTTGGGCGGGTTCTGAAATAGCAGCAGGTTGCGCTCGCCGTCGATGTTCAGCAGCCGTGTGGATTGGGCGCCGGCCACGCTGTTGGTGTAGGCGGCAGCGGTAACAGCCGGGCGGGATCCCTGCAGCTCCATCGGGCCAAAGGCCAGAGGTCTATCTTGGATCACTTCGCCCGTGTCGACATTGATGCGGAAGTTCTGGCCGTTGGCTCCCACCAGGCGCAGGCGATCCGGGACGGGGTTGAAGTCCATACCGGACAGCGTGCCCGCCGTAAAGGGAACCGACAGGGTACTGGCCACGCTGGCGGCGCCAGTTTGCAAGTTGATGGTGTAGAGGATGTTGGCGTCGGTGAGGCCGTAGAGCAGGCGATTGGCAGGACGGACATCGATACCGATCAAACTGCCGCTCACCCCCGTCACCGTCAGGGATCCCTGCACAGAGGCATCGGCAGAGCGGATGAGGGTGAGGCGATTGCCGCTGCCCAGGGCCACCAAATCCGCTTGGGAGGGGATCATCGCCATCGGAGAAGGATTGCTGTTGCTGCAGCCCAGCAGAGCTAGGCTACCGGCTGCCACAGATACGGCCACACATTGCAGGCGCTTGCGCATGGAAAATGCTCCCTAAAACAAGAAAACTATCCCTCTGCGCCACCAAATAGGTAGCTACAGATCGCTGCAGCGAGAATTGCTTTTGCCCTTAAAAAAATGAGCCTGAGGGATCCTATTCCCAGGGTGGGAACCTATTTTTGCCCTTCCCTTGAGGAGAAGATCCAACTCTGGGGCGGCGCATGGGGCGCTTCTGTAGCAATTACTCCCATCCTCGCTGCTTGGATGCTTAGGATGGAGATGTTTGGACGGAGATTTTAGCTAGAGGCGCTGGTGTAAAAGCGCAGGGCAAAGCGCCAGAACAAATGGGATCCGACCAGCAGCCCCACTGCCAGCAGGGCGGATCCCACAAGCCACGGCCACTGGGCTCGCCCCAACAGGGTTTCCGCCGGTACTGTGGTCAAGAAAGCCACCGGCACAACGAAGGTAAAAAACAGCCGATAGGCCACCGGATAGGCCACCAGGGGGAAGCGCCCCGCCTCTACCAAGCCCCGCAGCACCTCGGTGACGTTGTAGATCTTGACAAACCAGATGCTGGTGGCCCCCAGCATAAACCAGAGGCTGTAGAGGATGACCAATCCCAGGAGCAGGAGCAATAAACCCAAAACATAGGCCCAGGCCGGCAGGCGCAACTGGATCCCGGCGTAGAGAATCAGCACCAGGCCAAAGCCGATATCCACCAGGCCCCAGGGAGAGAACACCCGGGTTGACAGCCAAAACTGGCTACTAATGGGCTTGAGCAAAACAAAATCCAGAGTGCCCTCCTGCACCTGCTGCACGATGCGGTTTAAGTTGACGTTAAAGAGGCTGGCCGACACCCCCTGCAAGATGGTGAACATGCCCAAGACGATGAGCGCCTCCGGCCAGCTCCAACCCCCCAGGCGGTGCCCCTGCTGATAGAACAGTGAAAGCCCAAACAGAGCTGACACGAGGCCGCCTAAGCTGCTGAGGCTGGCAAAAAAGAAGTTGGCGCGGTACTCCATTTCTGCTGCTACAGAAGTGCTCCAAAATAGCCACAGCACCCGCAAGTAGCGCAGCATTCGTTCTCTCTCCAATCTCAGCTTTTATTCCACTTACGGTAGCAGCGGGCGGTGATGAAATAGGGATGAAACACTTCTAGGAAATGGCTTTGCAATACCTGAAAGAATTGCTCGACTTTTTGCGGGTCGTCTAGGTGGAAGGGGAATTCGCCATTAAACCCCTTGAAAAAGTACCAGTTGATCAACAATTTGCCTTCCGGCTTGAGCCAAGTGTAAAACTGACGCAACTGCGCTGCCGGATCCGGCAAATGTTCCACCACATCGAAGCAGATGACGGTGTCAAAGGGGATCCCTTGCGGGAAGGTTTCCGGGCAGTGGATCCGTTCGCTTAGGCCCAACTTTTCCGCCCGCAGTTGCACAAACTGCCGATGGATGGGGTTGAGATCCCAAAAAATCACCTGCTCCACCGCCGGGCAGAGAGCCGCCCCAATGGCGTGGGTGCCAATGCCGCCGCCAAAATCCAGCACCCGCCCGCGGGCCTGATCCGCCACCAGGCGCAGGGTATTGCCGATGTAGTCGGTGCTGCTCAGGTGCCAAGCGGCTAAGTCCAGCAAATAGGCGGATCCCACCCGATCCCGGTAAAAGGCGTCTGCCTGATCCCAGCCGAAGTCGCGCCGGCCCAGCTCCGCCAACTGCTGTTGCCCCAGCCGCAGCTTCTCCCGCAGTTCACCCGCCTCAAGGCCAAGGAAGGATCCCAAGTGAGCTTCTAGGTCAAAGCCATTTTGCCAGTAGCCGCTCAGCGCAGGAGGAATGAGAGACACGGAAACCCAAAACTCGGTAGGGCGCTGGACTCAGGATAATTCAGGAGAGGGAATCAAGCAGCGGTGAAGTCGTCGTTCTCTCGGGGCAACTCTTTGGAGGTCTCTCTCTGGGATCCCTCCAGGGGGCCGTTTTTGTCGAGGGCCGGCGGCTGCAACAGGGCTGCCAGCGTCTCTGGGCTGAGGCGGTCGGTGCTCTCCACGATGGCTGTTACATTCGGTCCAAACCTTATCTTGTCAAAAAGCTGTAGCCGATGGGACAAAACCGCTTTACCGTTAACGAACAAACCATTGGTGCTGCGGCGGGATCCCGAGTTGCCGTCAAAGATCATGTAACCGTATCCGGCTCGGTTCTCTTCCGGGATGCGGATAATTAGGGCATGCTCTCGCGAAACACAGGGGTCGTAGAGGCGGATGTGGTTGCTGGGGGCTCGCCCTACCGAGTAGTAAATCTTGTCCAAGACAACGCCGCGCCGGCCTACCCGATCCGTGAAGATCAAGACCAAGTGAGCAGGGCTGGATTGGGCGGCGAAAGCATTCATAACCGTGCGCAGGTAGGCGCAACGTGGCTGATATAGTCAAAAGCAGTGGCCCCGAAGCTCCAGACAAGCCCAGAGAAGTCAAGCCGGGCCGGAGAAAATCCTTTGTTGCGCGTCGTAAGCTTGTAGAAGAGGTTACCCTTACCAATCGTATCTTTTCCCATGGCTTTCCCTCAAGGGCAGCAATTCCCAAAGCAAGAAGCGGGGGGTGCGGGGCAAAAGAGGCAATGGGGTGAGGGGAGAGGGACAGTGATTTGGGCTTGACCTGTGGGATCCCCCAGCCGCAAATGCCTTAAGCCACCAGAGCCATGAGCCAAGAGCCTTTTTCCCTCAAGCGCAGGGGAAGCAGGTTGCAGGTTTGCCCCAGACAAGAGATCATAGAGTCCTACCAAAGCCAAAAGCTCCCATTGACAGCGTGACGGTGGAACCTAAGCAGACTCAGTTAGACCCTCAGCCCGCCGGCCTCACCACAGCTACCGCAACCATCAAAGCCCAGTTGGATTTGTTGTTGCTGGGGCTGGAGTCTTTAAGTGGGGAGAGTTCCGAGGCAGTTCTGGCAGCAGCCAAGGCTCTGAACTTGGAAAAGCAGATCGGCGATCGGGTCATTCTCTGGCGGCTGCGCAATGCCAACCCTCTGCGCCGCAGCAGCGGCGGGCGAAAAGAAGTCGATATCGAAGAGGCGCGCGCCCTAGTGATGGTGATTGCTCACCTGGCGGCCCAGCGACAGGCCCGCATCCGCAGCACCTTAGAGCAACTGGAAACCGCTGTCGAGCAAGAGCTCAGCCCTTTCCATCAGCCACTGGTGGGCGATTACCTGGATGAGTTTATCTCCCACTACCGCAGCCGCATGGTGGATGGGGATGTGCGCGACGAGAACAGCCTTGCTGAGCTGGCCCTGCGCATCTTGATCGAGCTGATGTTTTACAGCAGCCCGAGAGGGGCACAACGCCTGTGGAAAGCCCTGCTCAACCGCCCTGAAATGGATCTGCCCGCCAGCAGCGACGAAGAAGGGGAGGTAGCCCATAGCTCCGGATCGGATGCTTTGCCCTCTCCTTGAGACGGTCTTGTCTCATCGCCCTTGAGATTCTTGCCTGTGTTGTTTGCCTGCGAGTTGTTATGCCCGGCGTTACCCTCAGCTACACCTATCAACAACCGACCTCGACGCTCACAGTGCGGGGAGAGGCGCCCAGCCCACCCGAATCTGCAGGCACCTCTTCGGCGCTGCCACCGCGAGCGATTCAGCACAACTTTGTGTGTCAGTTGGAAATTCGCCAGGGGGAGACCACCAAAACGCTGCAGGGAGACAGCACTTGGCTCAAGGATTTGATTACCGTGATCGACCGCTACGTTGGATCCCAGCTCTGTGGAGCCCCCAAGGGAACCTTCAGTGGCACTGTGGCCATCCGTCCGCTCGATTTCATTTTTCATCGCCTCACGGTGCGCCAAGGGGAGAATCAGATTGCCCAGGTGGATTTGTCGATGACCCAGTTGTACGACCTGCTAGAGAACCTCTCTCAGGTGGCCGATGACTTGCCCCAACTGGACAGTTTGGCAACTCCGGTGACGCAAGCTTGGTATCGACAGCCTGCCGGGATCGCAGCGCTGCTGGTGGGAGGGATCGCCCTGGTGGCCGGAGTTGGCCTCTGGGCCAGCCGCACCCCGGAGGACAGGGATCCTACTGCCTCCAACTCGGTGCAGGAGCAGCTCACCGTGCCGGAGCAACCCGGCAAAACGGTGGGATCCCCTCCCCCTTTGGCTGAAGATCCCCTTCTCCGTCTGCGAGACACCCTGGCAGAGCAATGGCAGTCTTCCTCCGATTTGCAAGAGAGCCTGGTCTATCGGGTAAGCGTGGACGAGACGGGATCCCTGTTGGCTGCCGAGCCGGAGAATGAGCTGGCCCGGGAACGCCGCGCCGAAACTCCTCTTGCCAACCTGCCGGAGGTGGCGCCGGATCCCTTGCCGACAGGTGCCAAACAGTTCCGCGTTAGCCTAGGGCCAGAGAACCGGGTGGAAGTGGCCCAGATAGAACCACTCTGAAATCCAGGCTGAGGAGAACGTCACAACCTCTAGCGTTGAGGCCGGGCGGCTCCCTTTCTCAGCGCTGAAGCACGTGCCCTTGAGCCCAGCCGAACTGCAATACTTCGTCAAGGTTGGCAACGCTTTTGGGGAGCTGTGGTAGGATGCCTGCTGTCTGACGAGCCGATGCATTTGCAGCGAGGAGAGCGCCTTGAGCCTGAGAGTTGCTGTTGTTGGGGGTGGCCCAGCCGGAGCCTCTGCCGCCGAAGTTCTAGCCCAAGCCGGAATCGAGACCTTTTTGTTTGAGCGGAAGCTAGACAACGCCAAGCCCTGCGGGGGCGCCATTCCCCTCTGTATGGTCTCGGAGTTCGACCTCCCTGAGGAGATCATCGACCGCAAAGTGCGCAAGATGAAGATGATCTCCCCTTCCAACTACGAGGTGGATATCGCCCTCGAAAAGGAAAATGAGTATATCGGCATGTGCCGCCGCGAGATCCTGGATGCCTTCTTACGCAACCGCGCCCGCCAAAAAGGGGCGGAGCTCATCCACGGCAAGGTGATGCATCTGGAAATCCCGCAAAATGGTCGGGATCCCTACATCCTGCACTACAGCGACTTTTCGGACGGCTCAAATCGGGGAGTACCCCGTTCGCTGGCGGTGGATCTGGTGATTGGGGCAGATGGCTTTCACTCCAAGGTGGCAGAAGCCATCGGTGCCGGCGACTACAACTATGCGCTGGCCTTTCAGGAGCGGATTCGGCTCCCCGACGACAAAATGGCCTACTACGAGGACCGGGCAGAGATGTATGTGGGGGACGATGTTTCTCCAGACTTCTATGCCTGGGTGTTCCCCAAGTGCGACCACGTGGCAGTGGGCACCGGCACCATGAAGGTCAACCAAGCCCAGATCCAAAAGTTGCAGGCCGGGATCCGCGCCCGCGCTGCCGAGCGGATTCGGGGGGGCCAGGTGATCAAGGTGGAGGCCCATCCGATCCCAGAGCATCCGCGTCCGCGCCGTGTGGTGGGTCGGGCGGCTTTGGTAGGAGATGCGGCAGGCTATGTAACCAAGTCCAGCGGCGAGGGAATCTATTTTGCCGCCAAGTCGGGCCGCATGTGCGCCGAGACCATCGTCGAGACCTCCAATGGCGGGAAGCGCATCCCCAGTGAGGAGGATCTCAAGCTGTACCTCAAGCGTTGGGATCGCCAATACGGTCTAACCTACAAGGTTTTGGACATTTTGCAACGGGTGTTCTACCGTTCCAACGCCACCCGCGAGGCCTTTGTGGAGATGTGCGCTGACCGAGATGTGCAGCGAATGACCTTTGATAGCTACCTCTACAAGACGGTGGTGCCCATGAGCCCTTGGGTGCAGTTCAAGATCACTGTCAAGACTCTGGGCAGCCTGCTGCGAGGGAACGCCCTGGCACCCTAGGGATCCCTACTGCCACTGGAAGGTGACGGTGACCCGATTCCAATTGCCATCGGTTTTCAGAACACTAGCAGAGGCCCGTTGTCCCGGTGGCACGTCGCTGGGCTCAAACGCGGCCACCCGCGTCTCCACCACCTCCTCTCCCTGGTAGAACGTGAAGCGAGCACGAGCGTTGAGGACGGTGCGGGTGCTGCGGTTGATCGCCTCCACGCTCAGGCGGCTGCCTGCACCTACCCGTTCTTCTCGAATGGATCCCACGATTACGAAATCTCCCGGGTTGGGCGCAGATTCGGCGGCAGCAGTCGGTGTTGGGCTGGCTGTTGCTGGGGCCGTCTTGGTCTGGCCGGGATCCGACTGCTTCAAGAGCTCCAAAACGCGGGCCAACTCCTGCTGAAAGAAGACAAAGGCCTCCCGCGATTGGTTAGCCACCTGGGCCAAGATCAGCCGATCCGACTCTTCCAGGGGAATTTCCAGGAGGGGGGCCGGCCCTTTGAGGGTGACCCGAATGCTGGCGACCTCTTGGTTGATGAATTTATCCAGGTAGGGAAAGATGTTGAGAATGCAGTCTTGAAAGGATCCCATCGGCATAATGCGATTGTTCGTCAGCACCAAGTCGGCCCGCTCACAGCTAGCTCGATCCTCCATATCGATTTCCAGCGGCACCCGAAAAGATCCCAGGCTGGTGTTGGTGATGGTGACGTTAATGCCGTACACTTCCTGCCGCCAGCCGTGAATGATCTCCAGGCTAGGGCTGGTCACTTCCTCGGTGAAGTACTCTCCCGCCCAGACAGGGGATCCCCCTAGAGCTAGAGCCGAGAGCAACCCAGGGAGATAGTAAGTCCGTCTCCAATTCACCTCAACTTTCCCTCCCTTAACTCGCCGATGTCGGAGTAGAGCCAAATACACCAGATGTTGCCTGCTGCCCTGAGATGGCAATAGCCTAGCCCTAGGGCTAGCACAAACCAAGAGGGGACAGCGCTTGTTTAGCGGCTTTCAACTTTATCTTCTCCTTGCTTGGCTCGGCAGCCGAGCGCCCATCTTCTGACAAGCTCGCGGTTGCCTCTGCAGCGGATCCCCAAAAACCCTACTTGGATGCTCCTGCCGCTGCCGTTTTCCAACGGGTCAGGTGGGGGATCCCGTGTGCGATAGGATCAAAAAGTGCCGAAATCCTGAGGGCCTCGGATCGAGTGCGCCCGTATTCATCACTTTTTCAGCAGTATGGCCAGATCTCCAGCTTTGTGGCTCAGTCGCCTCGCTTTTCTGCGAGGGCTGATCTTTATCTTGGCAGTGGTGGCTGCCCTCGTCTATCTGGGCTTTAGCCGCGAAGTTCGCCTCGGCCTTGACCTCAAAGGAGGGACGCAGCTCACCCTGCAGGCTTTGCCTACGGAAGAGGTACCCGAGATCACCTCTGAGGTGATGCAGGGGGTGGAGGCGGTGATCCAGCAGCGGATCAACGGCCTGGGGGTGGCCGAGCCTCTGGTGCAGATCAGCGGCCAAGACCGCCTGTTCGTACAACTGCCGGGGGTGGCGGATCCGGATCGGGCCATTGCTCTTTTGGGCGATACGGCCCAGTTGGAGTTTCGCAAGGGCTTGGTGCCGGTCAGCGCCCTGCCCCGTAACGAGCAGGGGGAGATAACGGCGGGGGAGGATCCCGACGCCCTGTTTGAACGGGTCGGCCTGACAGGGGATCTGCTGCGCAACGCCTATCCCCAAGCTCCTCGTCGCGGATCCCAGAGCTGGGAAGTGCTGTTGGAGTTCAAGCCAGAAGGGGCAGAAAAGTTTACTCAGCTCACCCGAGAGTTGGCCGGAACAGGGCGTCCGCTTGGCATTTTTCTCGACGACGTGCTGATCAGCGCCCCCATCGTGGGGCCGGAGTTTGCCCGCACCGGCATTACCGGCGGAACGGCGGTGATCACGGGCAATTTCACGGTGGAAACCGCCACCGATCTGGCGGTGAAGCTCAAGGCGGGAGCGCTGCCGGTTCCCATTCGCGTCATTGAAAACCGCACCGTCGGGGCCACGTTGGGGGAAGAGAGTGTGCGCCGCAGCCTCTATGCCGGCATTGGCGGCCTGGTGCTGGTTTTTGTCTTTATGGTGGCCTACTACCGCCTGCCGGGGCTCATTGCCGACCTCGCTCTTCTCATCTACGCCCTCTGTACGTTTGCTCTGTTCCAACTGCTGGGGGTGACCATGACCCTGCCAGGGATCGCCGGCTTTATCCTCAGCATCGGCATGGCGGTGGATGCCAACGTGCTGATCTTCGAGCGCATCAAGGAGGAGCTGCGGGCGGGCAAGTCCATCTATAAGTCCATCTCGGAAGGGTTTAATCGTGCCTTCAGCAGCATCCTCGACAGCAACGTCACCACCCTTTTGGTCTGTGGCGTACTTTTCTGGCTGGGGATGGGGCTGGTGAAAGGCTTTGCCGTCACCTTGGCCATTGGCATTCTGGTAAGCTTTTTCACGGCCATCACCTGCACCCGCACCCTGCTGCTGGCGGCAATGGGGATCCCTGCCCTGCGCAAACCTGAGTTTTACGGCGTTCGCATGGAGGCGGCTCAATCATGACGGCGCAAGAGTTATCCCCCCCCGATCCGGCGGTGGGATCCCGGCGGTTGCTTGACTACCGCTTCGACATCGTCGGGCGCAGCAAGCTTTGGTTTACCCTTTCCCTGGCGGTGTTGCTGGTGGGGCTGGTCAGCATGGCCTTTTCTCTGGCCTCTCTAGGGACACCGCTGCGGCTGGGGCTGGATTTTGCCGGCGGCACCTTGCTGGATCTGCGTTTTGAGCGGCCTGTCACCACCGAAGAGCTGCGGCGGGCGCTGCAGGAACACAACCTGGGCAGCAGCATCATCCAACTGGACACCCAGACCAGTCAGGAAGCCTTGATCCGCATGCCCCCTTTGACTGAGCAGGAGCGCCTAGCGGTAGAGGAGACGCTGCGGCAACAGGTAGGCCCTTTTGAGCGCAACCTAGTGGAGACGGTAGGCCCGACGGTGGGGCGCTTGCTCTTGCGTTCCGGCCTCGTGGCTGTGCTCATCTCTTTTGGGCTCATTGTGGTGTATCTGGCCCTGCGCTTCCAGTGGGATTACGCGGTGTTTGCCATTGTGGCCTTGCTGCACGATGTGGTGCTGACAACAGGTCTGTTTGCCCTTTTGGGCCTAACGGTGGGCATGGAGGTGGACAGCCTGTTTGTGGTGGCGCTGCTAACCATCATTGGTTTTTCCGTCAACGACACGGTGGTTATCTACGACCGCATCCGGGAAAATCTGCGTCTGGTCAGCCGCAAGGTCAGCTTTGCCGAGGTGGTGAACCTATCTCTAAACCAGACTTTTGCCCGCTCTTTGAACACCACCCTGACCACGATGCTGCCCCTGGTGGCCATTGCCATTTTTGGGGGAGCCACCCTGAAGGGGTTTGCCATTGCTTTGCTCATTGGCTTTAGCTTGGGGGTCTATTCCAGCATCTTCATCGCCAGCCCTCTGCTGGTGTGGTGGCGGCAGCGGCGCTATGGCGGAAAAGGGGATCCCGAGGCGCTGCCTTCCGGCGCAGAGGGGTAGGGCGGCGGCAACTGCCTACCAGTGCAGCCGCTGTCCGTGGGCAACCAGGTAGCGCTGCAAGTCGGCCATCTTGCCCTGCGGCACAATCTGGGCCGGGATCAAACCGGGATCCTGGCTGTGCAACCAGGCTACGATGAGCCCCGCTGCTGAGCCGATGGTCCACTCGCCGTAGTGGGTGCGGGTGGCGGCGTTGACGATGTGGCTGACGGCGATCCCTTTGCCGCCGATGAGCAGGTTATCCACTTTCTGGGGGATCAGGGCCTCTAGGGGGATGACGATGGGGCGGACGGAAAACTCGTTGACGGGCGCCGAGCTGGCCGACAGGGAAGGCTCCCAGTTGCGGTAGCGACAGCCGTGCATGTCGATGGCGTAGTGAGTCACCCCTACAGCGGTGGGGCTAAAGTCCCGTCCCCCGCTGGTGCCGACGCGGATGTCTTGCTCCAGCATCTGGAATTCCGCCTGGCCGTAGGCAGCTCGCCCCAGGATGCGCCGCCCCTCCCGGATGTAGGGGTAGAGGCTGAGGCCGGAGCGGGTGCCCAGCAAAGAGTCCTCGGCAAACACCAACGAGAGGGGATAGCCGGTGCGGGACTGAGTTTCCATCAGCCACTCGGCAAAGAGCAGGGCGTGGTTTTCTCCATCTTTGAGGGCGGAGACGTCCAGCCCCCCCAGCCAGTTGTGGCGCTGCCCTGAGGCCACCAGCCGCTCTTCTGTCAGGATTAGGGGCGGGTTCATGATCCCCCAGTCGTTGCCGCGGTTCCAGTTCACCAGGGTTAGATCCCCGGGAACCGGGGTGCCGTAAAAGGGATCCGTGCGGCCTTTGCTGACGATGCGGCGGTAGTTGAA
>NZ_JANSIR010000001.1:0-8715 GCF_047462155.1 Synechococcus sp. OH2 | reverse complement strand
CCGCTGAAGGTGGGAAACCCCTCCAGGTCAAACTGGCGGCGGTGCTCGGCGCGGGAGTAGCCTGGCTGCAACTGGGCCAGCTCGGCGCGGGAGCGCCCGCCATCGTCGTGGATGGCCAGCACGAAGGGAAAGGTAAAGGCCTGGGTACACTCCGGGTTGCTGGCCGGGGCGGCATTGGGCTCCCCCGTCAGATCTCGCCCTTCTGAGCCCAGCCGGTAGGGGATCCCCGCCCAGCCCACCAGCTCGCCGGTGTCGGTGGCGTCGATAACAAACAGGTGGCGGCCCGGTGGCGCCTGCAGCCGTAGCACCCGTTTGGCAAACACTTCCGTTTCCTGCCAGCTATACCAGCTCACCAATCCCCGCCACAGCCGCCCTGGCGGCACAAAGTTGGGATCCCGCGGCTGCCGCTGCACGGCGTAGAGGCTCTCGATGCGGGAGCCGTCGGCACTGAAGGTGGCCCCCTTAAAAGCGGTCTGGGTGGCCCAGCGACTCTGGGGAGCAGACTGAGCCGCCTGCCGCAGCCAGGTTTCTACCGCCTGCAGACCCGCCTGGGGCGGAAAACACAGCCCCCCTACCCAGCAACTGTTGATCTTGGTCACGCGGGTTCCCGGCGGGATCCCTGTCCAGGCGGGCAGATGCAGCGGCTGACTTTCGATCAGGGCCTTAAACTCCAGCCAGTGGCGGGAAAAATTGCCCCGCTGCCGCATGGGAAGGGACTCGTCGAGGGCCGATACCCCCTGCGAGGTGATCTGCCCCCCTAGCCAGGGGGTGAGCTCGATGAGGCAGGTTTGCACACCCCCCCGCATGGCTTGGCCTGCAGCCGCCACGCCCCCCAGGGATCCGCCCACCACCACCAGCTCGCACTCCCAGATCTCGTCCGGCTGCGGCAGAGGATCCAGCAGCGGCCAGCCGTGGGCCGTAAAACGGGGCACTTCCGGCTCTAGGGAGGCAACGGGAGATCCCCCTTCCGGCTGGGAGAGGGCGGCGAACCCCATCCCGGCCACAAAGCTCAGCAGTGACAGGAGCCCCAGCCCCAGAGCTCGTTTGTGGCTGAGTTGCTGCCGCGCCGCTGGGATCCCCTTACCGGCTGTCTTCACCTCAGTTTTGCCTCACACCCCAAGCTTTCTTCCGCAATGCTAGCGGGAGAACCCTTCTTGAGAAGAGCTGTTAAAGAGGTTGCATACCCTACCTCCCCATCCAGAGTAGCAGCAGCTTCGCTGACGTGCAGTACCATCCAGGTGCGCCTTCCTTCCCCCTAGGCCTAGGGCAGGGATCCATCGCAGGCCCGGCGAAATTGAGAAACGGGGAAGCCTTGTCGTCTCAGCCACTGGCCAGCGGCCTGGTCATCTTCGGTGACAGCAGGATCAAAGTGGGGATGGAGGCGCCCGACGATACAAGGATCCCTGCGCGTGTTGAGCTTCCAAGTTTGTTGATGAATAGGCCCCCCTTGAATGGCTGCGGGTGGCTCCGGATCCCCCAGATGGAAGTGCCGGACAAGGGGATCCAACCAGGTGCAATCGGGCATAAGCAACTTTTGAGCCCTGGATGGCAAGGGCTGGGTCGGTGCCTGGCGCTGGATTGGGCTTTTGTTGGTATCCTACGCGATAGCCTGTCTCCGCCTGCTGCTCCATGCTGACCTTGCAAACTGTGGCCGACCTGCTGCAAGCCCCTTTGCAGGGAGATCCCCACCTATTGGGGTTGCCGGTTCAGGCCCTTTGCACCGACAGCCGCCAGTTGCAGCCGGGATCCGTTTTTGTGGCGCTGCGGGGAGAACGCTTCGACGGGCACGATTTTATTCCGCAAGCCCTGAGCAAGGGAGCCGTTGCTGTCATCAGCCAGCGGCCAGTGGAGGGGCCCCACTTCCAGGTTCCCGATACCTTGACTGCCTATCAGCGCCTTGCCAGAGCCTGGCGGGAGCAATTTTCCATCCCGGTAGTGGCCATCACCGGCTCAGCAGGCAAAACCACCACCAAGGAAATGCTGGCGGCTGCTCTTTTGCGCTACGGCAGTGTTCTCAAAAGCGAGGCCAACCACAACAACGACATTGGGGTGGCGCAAACGCTGCTGCGGCTGCAACCAGAACACCAGTTTGCCGTTCTGGAAATGGCCATGCGCGGCCCTGGCGAGATTCGCCGCCTTGCGCAGATGGCTCGCCCCACCCATGCCTTGATTACTCACATCGGCACCGCCCACATCGGCAGGCTGGGATCCCGCGAGGCCATTGCTGCTGCCAAGTGTGAGCTGCTGCAGGAGTTGGGGCAGGGGGTGGCTGTACTCAATGGTGAGGATCCCTTGCTGTTGGCCACTGCCGCCAGCCTGTGGTCGGGACAAACCCTCACCTATGGCCTCACCCAAGGGGACTTGCGAGGAGCATGGGATCCACAAGCCCAAACCGTAACCGTGGAGGGCCTGACCTTGCCGGTGCCCCTGCCCGGAAGGCACCACGCCCTCAACTGGATGGGGGTGCTGGCGGCTGTGCGCAGCTTGGGGCTGAATTGGGAGTGCCTGCAAGAGCCCCTTGACCTACCGCTGCCTCTGCAGGGGCGCAATCGCCATCTCAAGCTGGCTGGGGACGTGGAGATTTGGGATGAGACCTACAACGCCTCGCCGGAAGCGATGATCGCGGCTTTGCACCTGCTGGCTCAAACTGCGGGAAAACGGCGCTGGGCCATCCTCGGCCCAATGCGGGAACTGGGGGAGCATGCCCCACAGCTCTACGCAGAGGTGGGTCGGGCGGCTGCCTCCTTGGGACTGGAGCGGGTCTGGCTTTTGGATCCCGATAGGGAGATGCAGCCACTGGTTGACGAAAAGCCAGCCGCCGAGGTTGAACGCTTTGAGGAAGCTTCTGCCCTGGTGGAGGGTTTGCAGCAGCAGGTGCGGGCAGGGGATCGACTGCTGTTTAAGGCGGCGCGGGCCGTCGAGCTGGAGCGGGTGCTACACCGCTTTTTGCAGGCTTGGCAGGGATAAGCTAAGCTAAAAAGCAGTCGATAAGCGGCCCCCTATCGAGGCCATCGACCCGGAGCTTAACCACACCCTCTTCATAGCTGCACTTCTTCCGGACAGCATGTACCACAACCCTTCTCTGCGGGAAGAACCTCGCGATCAGCCTCCAGTAGTGCTGCCGTTACCCGGTAGCATTTCCATCCTCGACTGGTTGCGCCAGGAAGGCCGGTTGATCGAGCAGCCCATCGAAGTCCCTGACATTGTCCTCGAAGAAGACATCGACGATATCGACGATTTGATCGGCGATGGGTACGACGAGGACTTCGAGACAGAAGAAGAGTAGGCACGACGGCCGAGATCGTTACGAGATCACCAGCTCGTTGATCCCTTCGCCCAACACGTTGAGGGCGTCGGCTTTTTCGCTGCCAATGGATCGCTAACTTGAGCAAACAAAACAATAGATGCAAACAAGCGTAACGGATCCCTCAGCCTCAAGGGATCTTTTTTTAGCTTGTTTTGGATTGCTTACCACCATCCCGCGATGATTGTTGCAAATCTAACCTCAGCGGAGATTAGCCTTGCAGCCCCTGTAAAAAAAGTACTTTGGGTCAGTGGAAATATCTTTTTTGGGGACTTTTTTCAATTTTTAGGAACTCAAGCTCCATCCCAGCCGTCATAGAGAAATGTAAACCTACTCTTCACGGAGGGTTACATTGCATGATTCGCAATCTCTTCGCTCTTTCCTTGGCTGTTGTCTCGGCCACCACGTTGGTTGCAGTCCCTGCGGTCATTGCCGGCAGCTACGGCGCAACTTCTGAAAGCGTGAAAACCGCTGCTGCTACCGGCAAAACCATTGTGGATGTTGCGGCTGAGGCCGGCTCTTTCACCACGTTGATCCAAGCCTTGGAGGCTGCCGACTTAGTGGAGGTACTGGCTGGGGAAGGCCCCTTCACTGTTTTTGCTCCCACCGACGAGGCCTTTGCAGCGCTACCGGAAGGCACTTTGGAGAAGTTGCTCTTGCCGGAAAACCGTGAGCAATTGACCCAGATTCTCACCTACCATGTGGTGCCCGGCAAAGTTCTCTCCAACGATCTGAAAGCTGGGGAAGTGGTCACGGTCGAGGGATCCCCTGTGGAGATTTCTTTGGCTGATGGAGTTAAGGTCAACGATGCCAACGTGGTGACCGCGGATATCGAGGCCGTCAACGGCGTCATCCACGTTATCGACAAGGTGATCCTGCCCCCGCAGAGCTAACCGTCGGTAGAGAAGTTCTAGATCCTGCGGGGTCTAGTTCTCTGGCAGCCCCTGCCCCTGGTGGTGGGGGCTTTGTGTTGCAACTTAGGCCGACGACCCTCAAGGGATCCCTGACCTTGAGATCTATAGGTCAATGCCGACACTGGAAGCGTAGATTGCTTCCACCGACACGCCCGAGACCCGCTGCGGACGCACGATCATGTACTCATTGTCCATTTGCTTGGGCAAGGTGATGAACTCGTCCCCACCCACCATCAGTTGGTTGATCAGCTCTGTGTATTCTCTGGCTTCCTTGACCCGTACCTGCATGGTTTGTCCACCTTCGAGCATGATGTGGACAAGGTATCCATCGGGTTTTCTGGCCATGGGTGCTCCTACTGGGTGCAGCAAAGATCAATAAGGGGCGTTCTCATGAACATTATTCCCCCATCGGAGAGACCTAGCCAATCCTCGCCCCCGCCAGAAAATCTGGAGTTGCGGCGCGACCAACCCACTTGAGGCAGTTTCCTGAGGGCGGGCACCTCCCTGGCGCACCTCCTTTAGCTCTCCTCCCAGAAAGAGAGGAAAGGCGAAGGAAGGCCAAACAAGTGGTTCCCCTGCGCTTAGGGATGGCTATAGATTACTAAAATGTGCCTATTTTGGGCTTCCTACCCAACTTGCTCGACACTGGCTGGGATAGCTGGAGTGACTGGCGCAAACTCCCTTCAACGGCTGGACTGGCGCAACCTCAACACCCTTTGGGGATCCGTTTTGACCGAGACCTTGAGCCGGCTGGGCTGTCGGGTGGCCGTGGTGTGTCCGGGATCCCGCTCTGCCCCCCTCACCTATGCTCTGGCGCAGCACCCCCAGATCGAGGCCATTCCAGTGGTGGATGAGCGGTCGGCGGCCTTTTTTGCCCTTGGCTTGGCCCAGCAGCTCCGGCAACCCATTCCCCTGGTCTGTACCTCCGGCAGCGCCGGCGCCCATTTTTTCCCTGCTCTGATCGAGGCGGCAGAAAGTGGTTGGCCGCTTTTGGTTTTGACGGCGGATCGGCCCCCAGAGCTGCGCCACTGCCGCGCCGGGCAGACTATCGACCAGGTGAAGCTCTACGGCCACTACCCCAACTGGCAAGCGGAATTGGCCCTGCCCAGCGCGGAGCCAGAGGCCCTGGCCTACCTGCGCCAAACCCTGGTTCACGCCTGGGAGCGCACGCTTTATCCTTTTCCCGGACCTGTGCATTTGAATGTGCCCTTGCGAGATCCCCTAGCTCCCGTTGCCGATGGCAGCACTGCGCCCCTGGTTCATTTGCAGGAAGATCCGGAGTTTGAGAAGACCTTTTTCCGCGGGGTTATCCCCCCATCTGGCCTGGTCACCCCGGCTGCCGGTTCTGCGTTCGCGTCAACAGCTTCCTTTTGGCAGGAGTGGCGCGGCTGTGAGCGGGGGGTGATCTTGGCGGGGCCGGCCCAACCGGCGGATCCCCAGCGTTATGCAGAAGCGGTGGCCCGCTTGGCGCTGGCCCTGGGCTGGCCGGTGTTGGCGGAGGGACTCTCCCCTCTGCGCAACTACGCTTCCCTCAACCCACATCTCGTCACCACCTATGACCTCCTCCTGCAGCGGGATGGCCCCCAGCTCTGGCCGGAACAAGTCATCCAACTGGGATCCCTGCCCACCAGCAAAGCGCTGCGGCAAACCCTGGCCAAAGCTCGCCCCCGCACCTGGCTGCTCGATCCCCGGCCCGAGAACGGGGATCCTCTGCACAACCCCACCACCCATTTGCCCTTTGCTGTGGAAGAGCTGGCCGCCGGGATCCCGGAAGCAACATTCAAAACTCCAGCCCCCCGAACAGCTTTTCTGCAGGGCTGGCTGACAGCCGAAGCGCAAATCCGCGCCACCCTAGACCAGACCATGGCTGACCTGCCGGAGTGGTTTGAGGGCAAGATTGCCTGGTGGCTGGCCCATCACCTGCCGCCGGAGACGCCGCTATTTATTGCCAACAGCACGCCGGTCCGGGATGTGGAGTGGTTTTGGCCGCCCAACGACCGCCGCATCCGGCCCTACTTCAACCGCGGCACCAACGGCATCGACGGCATTCTCTCGACCGCCTTCGGGGTGGCCCACCGCCAGCGCCCGACGGTGTTGCTGACTGGGGATCTGGCCTTTTTGCACGACTGCGGCGGCCTGCGGCTTAGCCCTTACCTGCAGGGATCCCTGACCATTCTTCTCATCAACAACCAGGGAGGAGGGATTTTCGAGCTACTGCCCATTGCGGAGGTGGGCCGCCAGGGGCTCAATCCTCCCTTTGAGCCCTACTTTGCCACTCCCCAGGCGGTGGATTTTGCTCGCCTCTGCCAGGCTCACGGCATTCCCCACCAGCGGCTGGAGACGTGGGAGGAGCTGGCTCAAGCCCTGGAGCCCTTGCCCGCCCAAGGGGTGCGAGTGTTGGAGATCCTCACCGATCGGAAAGCCGATGCTCAGCGGCGGCGGGAGTGGTTTCAGCAGTGGTCTGAGCTGCCATCCAGGCTTTAACCCGCTCCCAGATCTGCTCCGGCAGATCCTCAGCCTCGCAGTCTAGCCACTGGATCCCTGGCATGGCCCGAAACCAGGTCATCTGCCGCTTGGCAAACTGGCGGGTGCGCCGCACAATCAAAGGCTGCAGCTCCGCCTCTGGGATCCGCCCTTCTAGGTAAGCGCCGATCTCCGCATAGCCCAAAGTTTGCAAGAGGGGCAAGTCCGGCCCATAGCGCTCCCGCAGAGTTTTTACCTCTTCGATCCACCCCCTCTCCATCATCTCCGCCGTGCGCCGGGCAATACGTTGTTCTAGACGGGGCATCGGGCAGCGCAGCCCCAAGATCAAGATGGGGTAGTGGGGAGGGTGGGCCTGCCGCAGGCGGGAAGCCGGCTTCCCGGTGGTGTAGATGATCTCTAAAGCCCGCAGGGTGCGCACTTCATCATGAGAGTGGATCTGCCGAGCGGCCACGGGATCCAACTGCTGCAGCCAGGCGTAGCGGATCTCAGGTGGCCACGTCTCCAATTGGGTGCGCAACTGAGGCTGCGGCGGAACTGCCGGGATCTCCAGCCCTGCAGTGATGGATTGGATGTAAAGCCCCGTCCCCCCCACCAGAATGGGAGTCTGTCCCTGCCGATGGGCCTCGGCAATGCGGGCTTGGGCCGCTCGTTGGAACTCGGCCACGGTGTAGGTGTGGCGGGGATCCACAAAGTCAATCAACTCATGGGGCCAAAGGGCCCGCTCGGCGGGAGTGGGCTTGGCGGTGCCGATGTCGAACTCCCGGTACACCTGGCGAGAGTCGGCGTTTAACAGCGGGGATCCCAGCCGTTGGGCCAGCAGCAGCGCCTGGCGCGACTTGCCGGTGGCGGTGGGGCCAGCAATGACGACGAGCCCCGGCCCTGCGGTCGAGGAGGGAGGTTCTCGGCAGTCGCGCCCATTTGGAGACCGGTTTTGATCCATCCGCTGTCGGCAAGAAAGTTCACCCAGGGCAGCAGATTAAAATTTTCAAAGAACCCTAGCGCTGTGGATAAAATAAGACATCCATAGCCTCTATTGTCTTCCCGGCTCTTCGAATTTCCCCGTGATCTCATCTTACGTCTCTGCTTCCGTTGCCGTGTTGGGCGGGGCGCAGCCTCGATTTGAGCTGCCCCCTGTCAAACTCCTTCTCTTGTTGCTGCGGGCCTCGGCACGGCGAGGGCTGGCCGGCCTTGGCAGAGCCCTCGGAGCCGGTATCCTGGCGGCGCTGCTGGCGTGGGAACCGCGCCCTGCCTTGGCGGAAGTTTTGGTGCTCAAGCAAGGAGAAGTGCGCACTCTGCCCCTATTGCAAACGCGGGCCCGACTGCCCCTACAAATGGAAATGCTCTATTTGGGCATGGTGGAGGAGCGCTTCTTGAGCTACGCCCGCGCCAACAATTGGGAGACCATTGCTAGCGACCGCGAGGATCCCCGCTGGAGCCGCTGGCAACTGCGCCCAGGCGGTGAGGCCATCTACCTGCCGGATGCCCCTTCATCGCGGGATCCCTCAGAGCCCCCCCTCTACGCCCGCGGGTTTTATGTGCAAGCCTATTTTGTCGGCGGACGCTTGGCGGGGATGCACCTGATTCATAACCCGGAAGAGCCGGGCTTCAATTTGAGGCAACTGCAAAGGCTTGTTCGCGCTTGGTTCCCCGATAACCGCTTGATGTTGCACTACCAGGTGCTGCCGGAGGATCCCGACCGGCAGGTGCTGGGCGCCTACTGGGGCACCATCCCTTCTCCTTACCTTGCTGACATTCAGCGCAACAGCCGCCTGCCCTTTTGCCAAGTTTTTTTCAGCCCTACCTCGCCTCAGCCAATCGTTCCCACCTCTGCCCCTCCGCATTGCCTCAGCCAGACTGCCGTAGAGGATGGTGCAGCCCCTGCGGCTGCCCAGAAGAAGACCGCTGCTCTGCGCTAGAATTTCGAGCCCGTTCTTCCACCAGAAGGGATCCCTGCCGCTGAGCTGTGGCCATTCGCAATGGGCCAAGAATGAACTACCCCACCGCGTAGGCGGG